>JAHELX010000261.1 GCA_024643945.1 Anaerolineales bacterium | reverse complement strand
CCTGGCCGAAAACGATGACGAAATCGTGGTTGAAGTGCAAGACTCACATCTCGGCTACCAGTTGCCTCACAACGGTACGTATTATATCAAGGTGCGTGCCTGGGATCACCCGTCAGTAGGGGGCACTGACTACTTCTACACCATCCGCCTGCTGAGGGATAATACCAACCCCTCGTCGGCCGCCATTACGTCACCCGGCAATGACGCCTGGCTTGACCCCAGCCTGGAGACCATCACCGTCTCTGCCACTGACAACCAGAGCGGGATCAGCCACGTTGCTTTCCTATGGCACGACGCTGACTGGGAGAACTCCGACTGGGTCTGGCTGGGTGAGGATTGGGACGGCCGGGATGGCTGGAGTTGGGGCTTTGACACCAGCGGCCTGACCGAGCAGCGAGGAGGCGCCTTCTACATCTGGGCCTTCGACTGGGCCGGGAACTGGACCAGCGCCGGCGCCTGGAACCTGGGCATTGATCGCACTCCGCCCACGGCCGGTGCTGATGTCAGCCTGATGTACGGCGATGCTCCCTTCCTGGACTTCTATGTGTGGTGGTCTGGCTCGGACAACCTGTCGGGGACTGCCAGTTACGACGTCCAATACCGGGATGGGGTGGGAGGCACCTGGGCCAACCTGCTGACTGGCACGATCGACACCTACACTCGCTTCGTGGGCCAGAACGGGCACACCTACTACTTCCGTACCCGCGCCCGAGATTACGCCGGCAACCTGGGCACTTACGCCAGCGGCGGTGGTGACGCCCAGCACACGGTGCAAATCTGCGCCGTTGCAGCCGACGCTTACGAGTCTGATAACAGCCACACCATCGCCAAAGCAATTGCGACCAATGGCACAGAGCAATCCCATAACTTCCACGCCGCCGGGGACCGGGACTGGCTGAAATTCACGGCTGGGGCCGGCATCACCTATACCCTGGTGACAACCAACACTGGCGGGCATGCCGACACAGTGCTCTATCTCTATGAAAGTGACGGCACCACCTTGATCACATCCAATGACGACGATCCCGGCCGCTGGCCGGCCTCTCGCCTGGAATGGGGCGCCAGGTGGGAAGGCACGTACTACGTCAAAGTGGAGCACTGGGATCCTTATGCGTATGGTTGCACCACGGCCTATGAGTTGTCCATTGCCGAAACGGGCACATTTGAGGTATCGGGCAAGGTGTTCCTGCCGATCATTTTCAGGAACGCGCCGTAGGCCTGCCACTGATGGCTTCGACGGCACCGATAACGAGGATATCCTTACGGGGCTGTCAGGACGAGCTTGCCTACAAATTCTCTCGGATGACGGTCAGCACCGCTTCCAGGTCGGTTTCGGTTGAGGGTTGAATAATGGTTTGCGTGGCAACATGCTTATGATGGGGATGGGTGGACAGATGAGGGTGGTGCGGGGCATTGTCCCAGCCTGTGATGAGGTTATTGTGGGCATCAAGCCAGTAGTAAGCGTATTTTTCCAGAGTTCCGCCGCGATACTGCTCATTGAGGCGGAGACTGCTTCCATCCCTCAGGAGCATCTTGAGTTTGAAGGAGTTGAAATCTACAGCAAGGGGAGTGACTGAGACGACGAACTCACCCAGGGTGTTGAGGATAAGCGTGATTCTATTCTGCAAACGCGAAAGCATCGGCCCCTTCACCCGTCGGGTACGCTGCCAGAATGGCCTGGAGGGTCTCTAGAACTTGGCTGGCCTCATCGTAAGTAGCCTGCCAGCCAGACCACTCCACGTAATCTTCGTGCGCTTCCAGGCCGGCATCCTCCGGCAAGCCAACCTCTTGCAGGTGCGCGAGGGTCATCCCGTAGTTGCGCTCAAAGCGGGCCAGTTCCCGCGCAGCTAGGGCTAACCGGCTTTCCATCTCGGTGAACAGCAGGCGCGCCCCGTACAGTGCCACGCGCTCTCGCTCCGGTGGGGGCAAAGCGGCCAACGATGCCTCAATTTTAAGGGCAGATTCGGTGCTCATCGTGACCTGTCCTTTCGGGTGATAGTTCAATCCTGGCAATGGCCTGATTGTAGCATGACGGTTCAGGGGTGTCAAACAACCTCGTTGGGCCAGCGCCCAGGTTGCCAGAGATACCCAAATTATCAAGGGAGCGGTGGACTGGTTTCGGCCTGTCCAGTGGCTCCCATCAGCGGGAATATATACCACCGTCGATCAAGATGGACTGGCCGGTAAGATAAGGATTGCGCACCAGGGACAAGACGAGCTCGGCCACCTCCTCGGCCTGGCCGAGCCTGCCCACCGGCACCCGCCTGGCCAACTCACGGCGGGTGCCGGCGTCAATATCCCGCAGCGCATCGCTCTCAATCAAGGCCGGTGCTACCACGTTGACCGTGATCCCGTGAGGTGCCAATGAGGCAGCCAGGGAGTGCATGAGCCCGATGAGGCCAGCTTTGGCAGCAGCATAGTGTGGACCCACGATCCCGCCGGTGAAGGCGGCGACGGATGACATAAGAACCCAACCATGACTATGGGCCTAATTTCGCAGCTTGACATAGTTTACGGTGCGTGGTAAAATAGGGCTAATAGAATCTTATGTAGTGTATATTGCACAGTACATCACCTGTTCGCTATCCATGAAGGGAGGCCCTATTGATGAAAAGGTCCCCGGCCTTGATCATAGCACTCGTTCTCATATCGGCGATGCTGGCTGTTGGCTGTACGCGGCAGGTTCCGGCTAGCCGGCCTGTGACGCCCGTGTCCACCGCCTCAGTGGTCGTGGCTACCCCTACCGTGGTTGTCCCCACAGCGCAGGTGGCCGCCGCCAGCCCATCGCCCACGCCTGCACTGGAGGAGACCACCATCGCAGTACAGCCTACGGCCACGCCCACCAGCGCCTACGGCGAGCTGGCCGGTGCGGGCACTCCGACAGCCACGCCGATATCAGAGGTGACGCCGGCGCCGACAGCGACATCTGTGCCCAGTGAAGGCACCACCTACATCGTT
This sequence comes from Anaerolineales bacterium, assembly GCA_024643945.1. The sequence continues at coordinate 5,043 of JAHELX010000261.1, read as the reverse complement.
CGTTGGGGGGACACGCTTTTCTCCATTGCCCAACGTTTTGGCACCACGGTCGAGGCCATCAAAGCGGCCAACGGGCTGACCAGCGACTTCATCGTTGTCGGCCAGGAGCTGACTATTCCAGGAGGCACTGGCGTACCTCCAGAGAGCCCTCCACCCTCCCCAGGCGGTCCAGTGATCCATATTGTGCAGCCTGGCGAAAATCTGTTTCGTATTGCGTTGCGCTACGGAACCACGGTGGATGCCATCGCCGACGCCAACCACATCGTCAATCCCTGGTTTATTTACGTGGGGCAAAAGCTGATCATTCCCAGTACAGGTGGCGGTACGCCGCCGCCCGGTTCGCCCGGACAAACCTATGTCGTCCAGCCGGGCGACACCCTGTACAGCATCGCTGTACGCTACGACACCACGGTTCAGGCTTTAATGGTTGCCAACAACCTGTCCAGCCCTAACTTGATCTACGTGGGACAGGTGCTAAACGTACCCTAAGTGACTGTATTCTCTATCCCTTTCCCAAAGGGGCCTATGCATAATCGCGGCGAAGCTGTTTAGGTTCCCCTGCCCGTTTGCAGGTTCCTTTTCGGGAGAGGGGATCCCTGGTGACAGCTACCTTAAAGAGAGCTATCGGGTTTTGCCGATAGCTCTCTTCCGTCAAGGAGTTACCCTATGACTGATTCCCCTGAACGTATCATAGAAAGTCGGCCTATCTACCAGGGCCGGGTTGTTCAGTTTCACGTGAACACCATCGCTTTGCCCGATGGCTCAACCACCATCCGTGAGATAATTGGCACGCCGGGGGCGGTCGTCATCATCCCGCTCACCGACGACCGCCAGGTACGCCTGGTGCGCCAATATCGGTCGGCCATCGGGGAGTTTTTGCTGGAGCTCCCGGCCGGCACGCTGGAGCCGAATGAGGCGCCAGAGCAGGCCGCGCCCCGCGAGCTGGCCGAGGAGACCGGTGACCACGCTGCCCACTGGCAACGTCTGACTGGCTTTTACACGGTGCCCGGCATCTGCAACGAGTACCTGCACCTCTTTTTGGCAACTGGCCTGACCCCAGGCCAGGCGCACCGGGAAGCTGACGAATTTATCGAGGTTGTGACCCTTCCTCTGGATGAGGCGTTGGCTATGGTGCACAAGGGAGAGATACGCGACGCAAAGACGATCATTGGCCTGCTGATGGTGGCGGAGCGAGAGGGAGCAGGCGGTCAGTAGGGCCAATTACTTCGCCTCTTGGTCGTCGGCGACGAGGGCGATGATCGTAAAAAATAGTGGAATGGAAAGCAAAGTGCCCCCGGATGTCATCCGGGGGCACTTTGCTTTCCACCTAAGCTCTATATTTGTCAAGCAATTTATTGGCAAATTCTTGATAATATCTTGACAAAACATTGTCAATGTGGTATACTGGGCTCAATATTGGCTGTGACTGATTAGGAAAAGGAGTAGTTACCATGAATTCAGCTCTGGTGATTGGTGCCGGGATTGGGGGTCTTGCCACCGCTGCTCGCCTGGCGCGCGCTGGATATCGAGTCAGGGTATTGGAGAAAGGGCCGCGTCCGGGTGGGCGGGCAGGCGTGATCGAAGAACAAGGATTCCGTTTCGACACCGGCCCTACTCTCTTTTTGATGCCACAAACTTTCGCCGAAACCTACGCTGCCCTTGGCGAGCGCATGGAAGACCACCTCGACCTGGTGCGGCTGGATCCCACCTATCGCGTGCACTTTCACGATGACACGACTCTGGATCTGACCGCCAATTTGGTTCGTATGCGTGAGCAACTGGACGCGATGGAGCCGGGAGCCTTTGAGGCCTTCCTGCGCTTTTTGAGTGAGGGATACCGTCACTATTACCTCTCGCTGGAGCGCTTTGTGGGTCGCAACTTCACTTCGTGGCTGGAGTATTTCCACCCAGGCAACCTTCCCCTGCTCCTACGGCTCAAGGCCCTGGTGAAACATCAGGCCAACACCGCTCGCTATTTTCGCGACCCGCGCCTGCAAGCGGCTTTTTCCTTTCAAAATATGTACCTGGGTCTCAGTCCCTACGACGCGCCGGCCACTTATTCCCTCCTTCAGTTCACCGAATTGGCCGAGGGAGTCTGGTTTCCCCGCGGCGGTATGTACCGCGTGATCGAAAGCATGGCGGCCATCGCCCAAGGGCTGGGCGTTCGCTTCCATTACGATATGCCCGTAGCCCGCATCGACGTGGAGGGCTCGCGGGCGGTGGGCGTCACTCTGGAGAACGGCGAACGCCTGGAGGCAGACGTCGTCGTCGCCAACGCTGACCTGCCTTACGTCTATGCCGAACTCTTGCCCGATGATGGGACGGCAGCTCGCCTGGCAAACAAGAAGTACACTTCTTCTGCGTTGATGTTCTACTGGGGGCTGAAGGGTGAGCGCTCGGCGGCTTTGCAGCATCACAATGTTTTTCTGGCTGATGCCCGTTACCGGGAATCCTTCGATCGCATCTTCCGTGACCTGACCTTGCCTGACGAGCCCTCCTTTTACGTGTGTGCCCCCACGCGCACGGAGCCCACGTTAGCTCCGCCCGATGGCGACAGCCTGATTGTGCTGGTGCCGATAGGTCATATCAACGAGCGACACCCGCAGGACTGGCTGGGGCTGCAACAGCGGGCTAAAGAAACGGTAGTGAAGCGTTTGAGTGCATTAGGGCTGAAGGACCTGGAGCAACGCATCACGTTCGAAGCTACCATAGGGCCGCCCTATTATCACCAGGCTTTGAACCTGGCCAAGGGAGCGGCCTTTGGCCTGAGCCACAACTTTGCCCAGGTGGGCTATCTGCGCCCGCACAACCGCCATCCGCGCTATCGCAACCTGTATTTCGTAGGAGCCAGTACGCATCCTGGCACCGGTTTGCCCATTGTGCTGCTATCGGCCCGCCTGGTGGTCGATCGAATTCTAAAAGAACAGGCCCTTCCTGTGCAGAATTCGGTCTTGGTTTCCAGTCCGGCTATGGAGCGTGCCTGATGAGTTTGTACACACCTTCCTGGGAGTCCAGACTGCTGGCGTGGGCTCACGAAGCGCTGGAAAGTCCTACACATACACCGGCTGAACCGGTTACCGCCGACAGAGGCGCACGTGCCAGGGCGTATGGATATTGCCAGGAGCTGACCAGGGTTCACAGTCGTACCTTTTACCTGGCCTCGAGTCTGCTGCCGGCAGGAGAGCGCCGTGCGGTCCACGCGCTCTATGCTTTTTGCCGGGTTGCCGATGACCTGGTTGACCGCGCCGGAGGTGAATCTCAGGCGAACCTGGAAGCCTGGCGCCAACGAGCCCTGGCCACGCGCCCGCCTGGCGACGACCTGGTAGCCCTGGCCTGGGCCGACACCCGGGCGCGGTATGGCATTCCCCGGCGGTATGCGGAGCAACTGATTGACGGCGTTGCCCGTGACCTGGTCCAAAGGCGCTACGCTACCTTTGACGACTTGGCTGGCTATTGCTACAGCGTGGCCTCGACCGTGGGCCTGATGTCGATGCACATCGTCGGTTTCACGGGAGAGGAAGCCATTCCCTATGCAGTCAAGTTGGGGATCGCTCTACAACTGACTAATATTTTGCGCGATGTGGGCGAAGACTGGCGTACAGGCCGGCTTTATCTTCCTCGGGACGAACTGGCCGCCTTTGGCCTGGCCGAGGAAGATATTGCCGCCGGGCGAATGGATGATCGCTGGCGCGCTTTTCTGAAGTTCCAGATAGCGCGCAATCGTCGTCTTTATGATGAGGCATTGCCGGGTATTGCCTTACTTCATCGCAAAGGGCGGTTTGCCATTGCTGCCGCTGCTGAGCTCTACCGGGCGATCCTCGAAGACATTGAAGCTTACCATGGAGATGGCTTCCATCGTCGCGCGCACGTGAGCCTGTGGGGCAAACTGCGCCGTCTGCCGGGCATCTGGTGGCGCACTCGTCGCGTGACCGGGTATCAGCAGGTGGCCAATGCCTCTCATACGGGACTGGGGTGACTTGAATGCGACGCCGAGTTTCGCTTATTACCTGGCCCACATCGCCAAGGTCTGGCCTTGTAGGTGAATCTGGACAAAAACTCAACAATGGCGCTAAAATAAATGACACTCGGACACCCATTCTCTTACTCACCAAGGAGCGATCCATGTCTAACCTCGACCAGACCCCTACCTTCAACTTGAAAGCCGTTGTTCGCGAGACGGGCGTCAAGCCTGACACGCTGCGCGCCTGGGAGCGTCGTTATGGTCTGCCCCGGCCACAGCGCAGCAGCGGTGGGCATCGCCTCTACTCGCAACACGATATTGAGACCATCAAGTGGCTGATCGCCCGCCAGAATGAGGGGATGAGCATCAGCCGGGCCGTGGACTTGTGGCACAGCCTTGAGGCCGAAGGGCAAGATCCACTGCAGACAATGGCGTATGCAACGTCTCGGGCAGAGACCCCCAGCGTCTCTCTCTCTGGAGGAGACACTGTCTCTGAATTGCGCCAGGTATGGGTATCTGCTTGCCTGGCCTTCGACAGACGGAGCGCAGAACAGGTTCTGGCCCAGGCCTTTGCTCTCTATCCGCCCGAAGTTGCCTGTATAGAATTATTACAGAAAGGACTGGCTGAGATCGGCGAAGGTTGGTACCGGGATGAGATTACTGTCCAGCAGGAGCACTTCGCTTCCGAACTGGCGATGCGCCGGCTGGAAGGGCTGGTAGAGGCCACACCTCCGCCGACCCGCCCAGGACGCCTTCTGATCGGATGCCCGCCCGAAGAGGAACACACTTTCAGCCCACTCTCACTCACGCTCTGTCTTCGACGCCGAGGTTGGGACGTCTTGTATCTGGGGGCTAACATGCCGTTGGAGCACCTGGAAGCGACCATCACCGCTGCCAAACCGCAAATGGTGATTCTGGCGGCTCAGCAGTTGTACACCGCGGCCAGGTTGTTGGAGGTGGCCCGGTTGCTACAGGGGCAACGCATCCCCCTCGGCTACGGGGGCTTGATATTCAATGTCTCGCCCGCACTGCGCAGCCGCATCCCCGGTCACTTCCTGGGAGAGCATTTGGACCTGGCCCCT
>JAHELX010000260.1:6528-8011 GCA_024643945.1 Anaerolineales bacterium | reverse complement strand
CAAAATCGTGGTGGATGGCGGGAATGGCCCCAATGGCCTCATCGTGCCTCATCTGCTGCGCGAGTTGGGCTGCGAAGTGGTTGAACTGTATTGCGAACCGGACGGAAATTTCCCCAATAGGTCACCTGATCCTACCGCGCCTGGTGCTACGACTGATTTGTCGGCCTCCATTCGGGCCGAAGGAGGGGACTTGGGTTTGGCTTACGATGGAGACGGTGACCGGTTAGTAGTGGTGGATGAGCGAGGTAACACGGTGTTAGGCGATCAGGTCATAATGATCCTGGCTCGCGATGTATTGCGTCGTGGCCCGGCCAAGATCGTCTACGAGATATTATGCACCCAGGCACTGGCCGACGATGTGATCGCCCACGGGGGTGAACCAGTAATGACTGCTTCTGGCTACGCTTTCGTGCACCAGGCGATGCGCGATACGGGTGCGGCCTTGGGGGGGGAATTCTCTGGTCATTTCTTTTTCAACGAGCCTGACTTTGGCTTTGATGATCCGATCCTTGCTACTCTCAAAATGCTCAACATTGTATCGCACAGCCAGCGCCCCTTGTCGTCGCTGGTGGCTGATCTGCCGGGTTATTACTCGTCGCCGCAAATCAGGCTCCCGTGCCCCGACGAGATGAAACGTCAGGTGGTGGAGCAAGTGAAGAATCACTTCAAAGCATTCTATCCAGTGGATGAGTTAGATGGAGCGCGCATCGATTTTGGTGACGGCTGGGCATTGGTGCGTGCATCGAATACCCAACCAGTTCTTTCGCTCCGCTTTGAGGCCACCTCGGAGAGGCGCCTGGAGCAATTGAAAGCACAGGTTCTGGATCAAGTTGAGCATTGGATGACGCGACCAGGATAATTCACTTTAGGTATGGAGGACCAAGAACTGTGCTCGCACCAGATGATTTCTTTAACCTCGACAATTATGGACACAAATCGCTGTTTTACGATAGCCGGGTAGTATACGTCTGGGATGTCTTAAAACTGCTGAGAGATTACCTGGATCAGATCATCATGCCTGAGATCCAGGGACAAGTAATGGAAGGGGCGTACCTATTGGGTGATAAGATCTTTATTGGCCCCGGTTCGGTAGTTGAACCGGGTGTCGTTATCAAAAGTCCCACCTATATCGGGGCCAATACCCAGCTCAGGCAGGGTGCCTACATACGAGGGGTTGCACTGGTGGGTGATCATTGCGTGGTGGGGCATGCGACGGAGGTTAAGAACGCGATTTTCTTGAATGGGGCCCAGGCCGGGCATTTTGCTTACGTCGGCGACAGCATCCTGGGCAACTGGGTGAACCTGGGCGCGGGTACGAAACTGGCTAACGTCAAGCTCAATCACGCCAACGTGGTAGTCAAGGTAGCGGAACGAACTTATGAGACCGGCTTACGAAAGCTGGGCGCTATCTTGGGCGACCGGGTGCAGACTGGATGCAATGCCGTCTCGAATCCAGGCACATTGTTGGGACCAGGGTGTATGG
>JAHELX010000260.1:0-6428 GCA_024643945.1 Anaerolineales bacterium | reverse complement strand
GATGCGGGAGAGGAGGGAGGCTTCATCGAAGAAGAAGAAAAGGAGATGATTTACTCCATCTTCGAGTTCAGCGACACGCTGGCGCGCGAGGTGATGGTCCCTCGCATTGACATAGTAGCTATTGAGGTCAACACCAGTATTATGGAAGCTCTCGACGTGGTTATCCGCGCGGGCCATTCGCGCATCCCTGTCTACGAAGAAACGATAGATAATATCGTCGGGATCCTGTACGCTAAAGACCTATTGCGGTATTGGCGTAAAGATGCTGAGAGTCTCCGACTTGAAGACATCCTGCGCGACGTATATTACATTCCAGAAACCAAAAAAGTGGACGAACTACTTCAGGAATTGCAGCAACGCCAGGTCCACATCGCTGTCGTCGTAGACGAGTATGGTGGCACTGCCGGGCTAGTCACCATCGAAGACATCCTGGAAGAGATTGTAGGCGAAATCCAGGACGAATACGACAGGGAAGAAGCTTTTATGGAGGCTATCAGCGACGACGAGATTATCTTCAATGGCCGGATGGATCTGGACGATGTGAATCACATTATGGGCCTTGAACTCCCAACAGATAGTAGCGACACCCTGGCCGGCCTGGTTTACAGCAACCTGGGCCGAGTGCCTGTTGTCGGTGACAAAATGCACATCCAAAACGTGGAAATCACTGTCCTCTCGGTGGTGAGGCGCCAAATTAAGAAGGTCAAAGTCGTGCGTTTGCCGGATGAAGGCAGCATAGGCAATCATGTCGCCCCACAGACGAATACCCATTCTACGCAATCCGACATGAACATGCACACTTCGACTAGATCGCCATATGCTGGAGGTATTGCCCGTGACTCAGGATGAACTGATAGCCAGTGCAAAGGCTGCCCGCGAACAGGCCTATGCGCCCTATTCGAATTTCAAAGTCGGCGCGGCATTGTTGGGAAAGTCCGGCAGAGTATACACCGGTTGCAACGTGGAAAATGCTGCTTATGGTCCCTCGATGTGTGCCGAGCGTACAGCGATCTTCAAGGCCGTCTCCGAAGGCGAGCGCGAGTTTGAAGCGATTGCCGTCGTCACCAAGAACGGCGCCTCGCCCTGTGGTACCTGCCGGCAGGTGATGATGGAGTTTGCTCCAGATATGACCGTCTTCATCAGCAATACCCAGGGAAATACCCGCATCACTACTGTCCGTGAGCTGCTGCCCGATGGCTTCACGCCCAATCATTTGCCTCGATAGCAGAATGGCGGATGGTGATAGTAGGTAGGGAAAGACCTCACTCAAATCTCCCATCTCCCAACGGAGGACGCGATGCCCTACATAACCGTTGCCGGCGAGCGACTCTTCTATGCTCTAGTTGAGGGTGACCCAACCCGCAAGCGGAATCTCATCCTGGTTCATGGCGCAGGTGGGGATCATACCAACTGGCCAGCCGAACTGCGGCGGTTGCCAGGGGTCAATGTCTTCGCATTGGACCTACCGGGACACGGTCATTCAACAGGTCAGGGACGCACCAGCATCGACGACTACGCGGACACAGTAGACCTCTTCGTCCAAGCGGTGCGGCTAGAGAGAGCATCGGTAGCAGGCCACTCGATGGGCGGGGCTATCGCACAAACACTCGCCTTGCGCCGGCCGCGGTGGCTGGCCGGCGTCGTATTGGTTGGCACAGGAGCACGGCTACGGGTGCACCCGCTCATCTTGGAGGGCTTGCACTCTGCACAGACTTCGCCCCCTGCGAGGACTTCGCCCCCTGCGAGGACTTCGCCCCCTGCGAGGACTTCGCCCCCTGCGAGGACTTTTCCCCCCAAGTACGAAGCCGCGCTAGAGGCTATTTGTCAGTGGCAATATGGACCAACTACCAGCGAACAGATGCAGCGTAAGGGCCGCCAACAGTTGCTAAGTGCAGACCCGGCTGTCATCCACGACGATTACGTCGCCTGCAACGCTTTCGACGTAATGGATAGGGTAAAGGAAGTTACTCTACCTACGCTGATTGTCACAGGAAGCGCCGACAAGATGACACCGCCCAAATATAGCCAATATCTCCACGATCAGATACCGGGATCTCAATTGGTGGAAATCAAAGATGGGGGCCACATGATGGCAGTGGAGAAGCCGGTCGAAGTAGCTCAGGCGGTGGCACGCTTTCTGGGAGTGCTATAAAGCGACTACGTAGCAAGGGATCACTCCTCTTTAAAAATGACTGGCAAAAAGGCAGGTATGCCCTTAATCTTCGTTAGAGCCTCCAGGAGATAAGTGTTGCCCAGACCGTCGTCTAGTGTGACATCGTTGCGCAGCACAAAACCGGGCGGGATATCGGTAACGGTAGCTGTATAAGTCAAAGTAGCGGTGTCGCCTACTGGGACAGGCACGGTCCAGACGATAACGTGACCGTCAGCCTGGAGGATGCTGCCGCCGGTTTGCCGGATATTCGGGCCAAGGGCCAGGCTGGCTGGCAGGGGATTGGTGGCGGTAACCAGTCCATCAGCGACACCGGTGTTGCGCACCTGAAGCGTGTAAGTCAGCAGACTTTCCCTTTCGCCAACATTGGGCGTGACGCTGAAAGTCGATTCCGACAGGATGGGCAGGTTGACGGCCGTGGCTGCGATGCGGTCAAACTTGATAGCATGGCTATCGTAACCCATCCAAACAGTATGACTGACGACATGCCCCACCGGTAGCGAGCTATTGATGTTGGCTTGATAGGTAAAGATGCGGTTTTGCCCCTGCGCCAGCGGTCCAGACCAAACAAAAGCCGACTGGTCAGCGTCCCAACTCGCGCCGCCAGTGACGCTATTTGGGATAGGAACCAGGGCACTGGTGAAAGTGGCGGTAAAGTAGGCAGATGCCATATCCTGCCAGCCGTCGTTGCCAAGAACGATGGTGTAGGTCAGACTATCAGTGTCGCGTGCCAGCGACTTGTCAACGCTGACAGTAGAGCCACCTAGCCAACTCAGCCAGCCCGTCACGCGCTGCATCAGGCGACGGTTGGTCGCCGGGCTCAAACCGTCCGGGTCAAAGGCAAAGAATGAGGTGCGCCAGGGGATAGCACGCCCTTGGAGATTGGGGCCCATGTTAGTCACCGCGTTAGGCTGGCCCTCCTGCCCCACAAACGCGACGGCGGCGCCGGCAGTCGGCGTGATGGCGTCACTGAAGTTTTTATAAGGATAAGAAACCTGTTCCGGCCCCAGGTAACTGCCCACCGGACTCCCCGCGACGCCCACCACTGTAGTGCTGGTGAAATCTTCGGTATAGCTGTACACACCCAGGTAGTTTAGGGCGAATTCGTTGGGACCCTCAGAGTGGAAGAGGTAGTCTTGTCCATTGTAGTAAAGCCGCCCTCCGCCTTCCAGATAGGTAGCCAGCCGCCATTCTTCGAGCCAGGTGAGGGGCTGATACCAGTCGTAGGCGCTGAACCAGAGGACCATTGGGTACATTTGCAATGTCTCAAGCGGGGGACTGGGCGGTTGACCGCCGTTGAAGTTCCATGGCACTTGCCACTCGTCATAGGGGATGCCATTGACATCTAATGCGTCCTGGTAATGGCTTTCCACATCATACCAGCGATCATCGTCTACCAGCAGCACGGGCGCAGGCGCGCGAGTCTCGCGGGCGGCCATCGCACTCAATCCCGGCACCATTGCCGATTGGGCAGTAATAGTGACCGAATCGCTGGCAGCCCAGGCCGCAGTCGCCGGCACTTGCACCGTGAGCGCTAGCGGGGCAGACTCGCAGGGAGCCAGAGTCACGCTGCCCGTAATCAGCGAGGTGGTCCAGGCAGAACCGGTGGGGGTCAGGCTGAAGACATCGGGGCTGCCAACTTCGGCCATGTTGCGGATTCGTAGTGTATGAGTAACAGTCCGGCCAAAGTCTCCCACCAATGCTCCACTGACGGGCATTAGCTCAATCCCGGCCGACGACGGCGGCGCGGAGAACCAGGCGATAGAACGACTGATAACCTCAGTACGGACGACGGGATCGGTGATAGCCTCGAAACCGTACGAGAGGTAGATTGCCCGGTAAGGTAGGCACAGTCCCACCTGCTGACCCCCGGAGCCGTCACCGTAGTAACTCACAATTGACGAAGCGGCGTCAGGCTCAGTAACGCTGATTTCGTCGGGAAAGATCTGATTGTTGGCGCCACCGGGGCCCTTAATCCCAAAGGTCAACCCGTCGAACGGGCCACCTGTCACACCTGTCAGCTCGGTTATGCCCGTGTCGTCGCGTACGTAACGCGCTTTAAGATAATGCCTGAAGTAAGGGGCGGAGATGAAGGGATAATGGTCATCATAATAAGCCACATCTTGGCCGCTGAGGAACAGAGAGCCGCCGCTTTCCAGGAAGCTGGTTACTACCTGACTGGCGTTGAGATAGCCAGGTGAATCCTGCGGTGACGACCAGAAGACGATGTCATAGGGAAGAAGATCGTCCGCAGCCGGCACGTCACGGCCAGGGTCATTTACTGTCCACAAGTCATAGAGATAGCGCAGTTCATCCAAAGATTGGCGATAGTAACCGATCTCGCTGCCATAGTACCAGGCCCCGCTATCCACCAATAAGATGGTAGGAGCGGTGATCAGGTCGAAGTCACGCACGGTGGTCTCCCCGGCGCTAATGGGAACGGCAGAGGCCATTGCGACCCGGTGCCCAGGACTGGTGACAGTCAGTGTGTACACCCCGCCCGGCAGGTAAGTGGTGTAGACGCCCGTAGCACCTGTGGTGATTGTCAGCGGCGTGCCGCCCACGACGACGGTGGCAGGGGGCGTAACAGCCTGACCGCCGCTTGTCACCCGCCCAGTGAGAGTGCCAGTGGGCAATGCGGTAAGGGCGAAATTTGCAACTGAGGTGGTATTGGCGACGGCTTCGACCACCTGCGATACGGACTCGTAGCCAAAAGCCGAGGCAGTCAGCCTGTAGCGGCCAGGGGCCAGGGCTATGGTATACGTGCCATCAACGGCGGTGACGGTCGCCACTGATGGGTCAGAGGTCGAGGGATCAGCGGTGAGGGTGGCACCAACGATAGGCACCCCATCGGCAGCACGAATGATCATGCCTGAGAAGATACCGGCGTCGGCCACGGCAGCCACGGCGGCGTAAGCGTCGATGCGCCCCCAGCCACTGTCATTGTTGGGGACGGGACTCCCCAGTGGCACCACCGTCTCTTTGATGATAGTTTCGAGCTGGCTCACACTAAGGCTGGGATCGGCCTGCAGCATCAGGGCGGCCAGCCCGGCCACGTGAGGCGTTGCCATCGAGGTGCCGTCGCTTTCGCCATACGCCCCACCTGGCAGACTGGAACGTACGTCCACACCCGGAGCGGATACGTCTGGCTTGATCAAGTTGCTCCCATACCAGGTGGAAGGTCCCCGGCCGGAGAAGCTGGCGATCACGTCGTCACTGGTAACCGCACCCACGGCGAAGGCTTCGGGGTAGGCGGCTGGCGCATCGATGGAGCCGCTGGACGGGCCATCGTTGCCAGCAGCGAAGGGGACAAAGATGCCAGCCGCCCGCAATGCCTGTACATCGGGGCGAAAGACGGCAGTGCCGCCCCCGGAACTGCTCCACGAGTTGCTGACCACGTCAGGCGGGGTGCAATCAGGGCCAGGGTCGACGATCCATTGCATAGCAGCGTGCAGCCAGCTCTCCTGGCCTACCCCCTGGCTGTTGAAAGCCCGCACCCCAACCCAGGTAGCTCCTGGCGCTACCCCGATGCCCCCCCCACCAACGATGGTACCCATAGTATGAGTGCCGTGCCCATGGCTATCGACAGGGTAAGTTGCGCCGCCTCCCGTGGCATCAAACCAATTGCAGGTGTGCACGTGTAAACCGTGTGGATCGTAGCCCCGATAGCGGGTTTGGAGCGCCGGGTGCAACCAGTCTACGCCCGTGTCAATATTGGCGACGACGACGCCAGTCCCGTCCACCTGGAGTGCCTGCCAGACCAGGTCAGCCCGGATTCGGGCGATGTTCCATTCAACGCCCTGGCTATGAGGCAGGGCATCAGGCAGCACTTGCAGGCCATCAGTGATGCGGTACTCGCGATCACGGCGGACGATGCGCACTTCGGGGCGGGCGGCTAATGCCAACACGGTGTCTAGATCGGCATCGGCTGCCAGCCCATTGAAAATCCAAAACGAACGGACGTTGGCCGCACCCTCGATCGCTTCTCGTTCGGCCAGTACGGCCAGCACGCTCGCCTGTGACCTCTGGGCTGTCGCCTGCAGGGTAGTGATTACGGCCTGACGTCGCCGGGTCGGGTCAGGTTCAGCCAGCGCAGCCCCCAGGTCCGGGACTGTCTTCATCTCGACGATGATGGGCATCCGGCCTCCGTCCCCCTCAACCAGTTGTTTGAGAAGCGCTGGTTCGATTTTGAGCCGTAGCATAGGGTCAATGAAGGGCAGGGATGGAGATGAGTCGCCGGCTTCTGGCTTCTGTGCCG
>JAHELX010000259.1:5487-8022 GCA_024643945.1 Anaerolineales bacterium | reverse complement strand
GGGACCATTGGGCGCTCGGGACCATTGGGCGCTTCGGGAGGGTTCGTCCCGAAATCTGAACGCACCCCATGAGCCAAGGCGCTTGACAACTCCACCGACCTGAGGCAAAATGAACACTGTTTACAGCGGGCGGTGTCTCTGTCTTTAACCGCCATTCACAGACCGGAGGTGCGCGATGGCTCAACCATCGCACGATCCCAAACGTCAGGTTCACCTGAACGTCGAGTTGCCAGCCGACCTGGACGCTATCTACTCCAACATCGCGTTCATCACCCATTCTCCGTCCGAGATGATTATTGACTTTGGCCGAGTCTTACCCAACGTGCCCAAAGCCAAGATTCACGTACGAGTCATTCTGACTCCAATGAATGCCAAACTGCTCCATCAGGCTTTGGGCGAAAACCTGGACAAATTCGAAGCTAAATTTGGTCAGATCAATACCCAACAGGACGGATTCGACGAGCAGCGGCCGATTGGTTTCCACAAGCAATCGTAAAGAGCTAATAGGAGTATTTGTTGGACAAACTTCAAACCATCGTTGACACAATTTGCGAAGAATTTGAGGCCAAGAATGCCGTGCGAGATGAGACGCTGCGGCGCTCGCGACAACTCATCCGGCATTGCGCCAATTCGATCCGGGCCAGCCACCGAGATGATTTTGCCGACGCCCAGGCACTCCTGGCGACCGCCCGGACTGCAGCCGCCGATATGGTTGCCGACACCCAGCAATATCCCGACATCTTTTACGCAGGCTATACTCAAGACGCCCTGAAAGAACTGTCCGAGGCCTACATCACGTATGCCCTCATCACCGGCGAGAGCCTGCCTACGCCTGGAGATCTGCATGTGGAGCCGGCATCGTATCTTAACGGACTGGCTGAGGCGGTCGGCGAGCTACGCCGCTACGTGCTGGACCGGCTGCGACGAGGTGACGTGGCTAGCGGCGAGCGACTGCTGGCTGTTATGGACGACATCTATAGCCTGCTCATCACTGTAGATTTTCCCGACGCCATCACGGGCGGCCTGCGCCGTAACACCGACATGGTGCGTGGGGTGCTGGAGCGCACCCGAGGCGACCTCACTACCGCCGTCCGCCAGGAAGAGATGAAAGCGGCACTGCGTGCCTTCGGCGAGCAAGTGGGCCTGATGATGGAAGATTAGAGATTTGAGCCTGGAGTCTTCCTCGCTATGCAGCATCCTAAAAATTCCAACTCCCAGCCCCGTACCCCCATCATCCGTGCTAGCGAAATCGGCCAATATGTCTTTTGTCGTCGCGCCTGGTGGCTGGGTGCGGTACAGGGCTACCGGCCGGCGAACGATGCAGCGCTAGAAGCTGGGACCCGGACCCATCTCCAGCACGGACGCAGCGTGGCCGGGTCGCAACGTTGGCAGCGGATGGGATATACTTTGCTCATCCTGGGCGGCATACTGGGCGCCGTTGCCTTGTGCAGTCTGCTGGGAGGGAGACTGTGAGCGGCGTCCAACGAGTCACCATCGTCATTCTGGCCATCGCCGTTGTTGCGGTATGGGGCCTGGGCTTGCGGGCCGCACTACGGCCCGGTGCACGCGCCGATCAGGGATTGACGGCCAATACGGCCATCATTGAAGCGCCGACAGAGGGCATAGCCACAACGACCTCGCCTCTAGCACTTGTGCCAGCGACGTCCCCGGATTCAGCATTCCCAACCCCAACCGAGGCCGCCACACCCATTCTCTCGCCAAGCGCGACACCCACCCGCCAGCTACTATCCACCCCTTCACCAACGACGACCTCCACTCCGCAACCCACTGCCACACCATCGCCCACCCACGCTGCCCCCCTTGCCATTCCCAAGAGGGGACGCTTCTTGCTGGTGAACCAAGACGAGCAAATGATACACGTCTACGAGAGCGGGATCGAAATTCGCGCCATTCCAGCCAGTACTGGCCGCCCGGTGGCCAATGGCTTCACCCCTGCCTGGCGCGGCGACGTCGGTCGTTATTGGGGCGGCGGACCCTTTCTCAACACCAGTCTCTGGTCTGACCATATGTGGTATCTCTTCCCCGGCCCACAAGGCTCGATTCTCATCCACAGCGTACCTTACACCCGGGATGGCGACGTGAAGATCTACGACCGGCTGGACGCACTGGGAGTGGAACCTGCCTCTCACGGCTGCGTGCGCATCTCACCCCAAGACGCTCAGTGGCTCCAGGCCTGGGATCCAGTAGGCGTGCCCATCGAAATCACTCCCTGGTCCGGCGGGATTGGCCCGCCCGACGAGTCTTTATGAACGGACTGCACCTTACCGGTACGCTGTTGGCGGTCCTGGCGGTTGTTGCCTTGCTGGGAGGCTGGTTGGCTCTGCGTCGGGCAACGCGCACCCGCCAGGCCGCCGGACTTCCCTCCGGACGCGTGGTCTACGCGGATACCGGCGGCTGGCGCCCTCCCGACGCACCTTTCTTTTCTGCTACGTATGGACTTACCGGAAAGCCAGATTACCTGGTTGAAACGCGAGATGGACTCATCCCCATCGAGGTTAAATCGAGCGCTGCACC
>JAHELX010000259.1:0-5387 GCA_024643945.1 Anaerolineales bacterium | reverse complement strand
TTGATCAACGCGCACGAGAGCGACCACGCCCCCAGTTGGGCCTGGTTTCAGCAGGTCCAATCTGCCCAGGATCCCATAGTTGCACCAGTCATTCTATGGGCCGAAGTAGCCGCCGCTATCAGTCGTGGTGTTGGGGATTCAGCACTTGTCCATCAGGTAGTGGAGCAACTGCTGCACTCAAGAGTTATCGAATTGGTCCCAGTAACACCAAATATGGCGGAACGAGCTGCTGCCATTGCTGCCAATCACCAGATACGTGGCTGCGACGCGCTCTATGTCGCCCTGGCAGAAGAGTTGGGTGACTACTTGGTCACGCTGGATCAACAGCAACTCGAACGTGGCACGGCTGTGGTTACCACCCACAGACCACAGGGCAACTAACCCTGATGAAGTGCTCTCTGTTAGTTTGTCCGGTCTGGAACAAGCTAACAGCTTGTTCTACGGTACACCTACAAAAAAATAGAATTGCTGGCCCCAATTTGGTCAAGCGGCACTTTGGAGCTATACTTGCCGGGTTGAGATCATTGGAAATTGATGCGAGGTGTATTTAGTTATGTCAACTTATGCCCGAGTAGCTGTATTGCGCAGCCAGCCAGAAACGGTGCTCGAAGATTATCAGCGGTTGTTCGATCTGGCCGAGGTCCGCCAGGCGCTGGACCCGAACTTCGTTACCATCCTCAAAGACAATATCTCGTGGCATTTCCCGTTCCCTGGCGCCAACACCACCCCCTGGCAATTGGAGGGGACAGCGCTGGCTCTGCACGCGGCTGGCTACCACGACCTGGTCTGTGTTCAAAACAAGACTGTCGTCACCGATGCCTTCAAAGGCGAAGATCTGAACGGCTACGTGCCCATCTTCCGCGAATACGACATCCCAGTTCTCTTCAACTTCAAGCCGGAGGATATGACCTGGGTTCGTTACGAACCCCAAGCTGAGATGCTCGTCCTGGACCGCATTTTCGACGAGGGGATTCGCATCCCAGATTACTTCATCGGCAAGAACATCGTCCACTTACCGACGGTCAAGTGTCACATTTACACTACGACCACCGGCGCTATGAAGAACGCCTTCGGCGGCCTGCTGAACACGAAACGACATTACACCCATAGCTGGATCCACGAAACACTGGTGGACTTGCTGGCCATCCAGCGAGAGATTCACTCCGGCATCTTCGCCGTGATGGACGGCACCACCGCCGGCAACGGCCCTGGCCCGCGCACGATGTATCCAGAGATCAAGAACGTCATCCTGGCCAGCGCCGACCAGGTGGCCATTGACGCCGTGGCGGCCAGGATGATGGGTTTTGACCCCCTCAGCGATATCACTTACATTCGACTGGCGCATGAGCGTGGACTGGGTGTGGGCGACGTGCGCGAGATCGAAATCGTGGGCGACGGTGAGGTGGCAGAGGAAAAGTGGGGCTTCCAGGTCGGCGACAACGGTGCCAGTATGGTGGGTGACATGTTGTGGTTCGGACCACTCAAGGCGATGCAGAATCTCTTCTTCCGCACGCCCCTGGTGAACGCCTTTATTATGGGCTCCGAGGTATACCACGACTATTATCGCTGGCCGCTAAAGGACCGCCAGGTGTTCGAAACCTGGAAAGCCAACACAGCCTGGGGCCGCCTGTTTGAGCAGTATCAGCAGCGAGGATATCTGGGCAGACCGACTCTGGAAGCGAAGACGGCGGTCACCGGACGGGCGTAAGCCAGAAAGCCGACTATCGCACGGGTGATTTGCCCCTACTTGGTCTGCCCCAAAATCCAAAAATCGTACAGTCCATCAATCTTCTGGCCCGATGTATCGTCAAAGGCGGCAATCAGGTCGTCTGGATAAGCGATGCCGTAGCGATGTGCCTTCAGATAAGCCCGCAGCGAAGCGAAGAAGGCATCGTCACCTAGCCTGGCTCGCACCGCATCGAAGAAGAGCGGTCCTTTACCGTAGACAATCGCACTGTAGTTGCCTTCACTGAAACTGGCGACCGGTCCCGCCACAGCCCGGTCCTGTCCTGCTTCTTGGGCAGCCTGGTACGGCGCTTCGAAAACCCGCTGCTTGATGACATCGGCCTGGGCCTGGCCGGCTGTCCCCTCGTAATACAGGTACGCGCTATAATTGGTCAGCGACTCATCGAGCCACGGCTCGTCGAGTTGGTCGTTGCCGACGAGGCCATACCACCATTGATGAGCCACTTCGTGCGCGGTGGCCAATTCAAAGAAGCCGCCCGGCTGGTCATATAGCCCCTGGGCGACGACAATCGCGCCCGGGTATTCAATGCCGCCAGCGTTGGTGGGTGTGGCAACGACATCCAACTCGGTGTAGGGATAGGGACCAAACTCCTCGCTGAAGAGACGTAGTGCGTTGGCGGCGTATTGCAGGGCACGTTGGCCACCCTCGGCCTGTGCCGAGCGGTAGTAGCTGTTGACCAGCGTTCCATCTACCTCCTCGCTAACCACCCCATAGTCAGCGCTCATAGCGACGTAGAAGTCGCGCATTGGACCGCCGACGGCGACCCAGGTGCGCGTTCCGTCATCATTGTCTAATGTCTCCAGTGTGCTGCCCGAAGCCACCACCGTCAGATCGGCAGGAACCGTCAGATGGACCTGGTAGAAGGCAACATCGGTGAAAGTGGCATCACCGTAAGGTGGCGCTACTTCCACGTTCCAGCCTTCGTCGTCGTAGACAGGGATGGTGGGGTAGAAACCGGCCAGGGCGTAAACCCCATCGGCGAAGGCAAAGAGGCCATAGCCGGCCGAGGTGTCGGTGGGCAGGGTGTCGCGGAACCAGAGCGTCAGATCAACGACGGCGCCGGGAACCAGGGGAGGATCCAGCGGCACGCGCAGTGCCGAGTCCCTGGCTTCCAGCGCTGTCTCAACCAGCGTCCCGTTTAGCATTACCCGTTGGACGGTCATCACCCCCCCGTATCCGGGCAGGTTGGGATACAAACGAAAGTAGAGGACGTCGAGAGGGACTGTCTCGGTGTTTGTGTAGCGCACCCGCTCCACGCCAGTCAGAGTTGGGGACTCTCCGGGAACCAGCGTCACCTGGATGAAATAACGGGTGGCATCGGGGACATCCTGTACGTCGGACACAAACTTGGACTGCAGGTCTGCCTGGTAGGGAGACAAGGACTGTAGATCAACGACCGGCGTAGGGATGGGAGTTGGCTCAGGCGACGGCGGCACCGGCGTGGAAGTAGGGGTGTTCTCCCTTTGAGGGTCATTCGGCGGCGGGTTAGCAAGCGGTGTGGTTGGCACAGCGGTGGGCGGCGCGACGAAGGTGGGCAACGAGGCATTGCAGGCGACCAACGCCAGCACAATTAGGCAAAGGATACAGATGATGGAAATAGATAAAGATGTAGAAACGCGATTCATTGACCTAAGCACTCCTCTTTCCAAACTACTGACTACTGATTACTGACTTCCCCGGCCCGCTCGGGGCAGCCGGGGCGGGCCGACTACTAAAACTACTGCAACCATTCCTCGGCCAGCGGGTTGAGATTGGCGCCCGAGAGAGTCTGGGCCAGGCCAAAAAAGTGCTGCGGTGTGACAATTTGCCAGCGATAGGTTTCGACGTAGGTACGCATCACCTGGTGATACATCTCATCGCCCAACCGGCCGCGCAGAGCGTCGAAGAAGAGAGCTGCTTTGGCATAGGCTAGCAATTCGTAATTGGCAGGCGTCATTGTGCTGGCCGGCTGGTCAACAGGGCCATCTATCCCCCTGGCCGCAGCCACGGCATAAGGTGTCCGCCAGCGCGCCGACAGAAGATCTTCGGCCGCCGCCCGGCCATACACGCCCCGGTAGTAGTCGAATGCAGCATACTCGGCCGGCCCTTCGTCGAGCCAGGGATGAGCCAACGGGTCGCTGCCCACCTGGGCATACCACCATTGATGCGCTGTTTCGTGGGCCACCAAAAAGGCAAGCTGGTCACGATAGGGACCGTACAGGCCCTCGCCAATGGTGACCAGCCCGCTGTACTCCATCCCTCGAAAGCCCAACGGCGCAGCGACCACGTCAAACTCAGAGTAGGGGTAGCGACCGTACAAGTCAGAGAAAAGGCGTAGGGCGGCGGCGGCATGAAATAGGGCCGCCTGGCCGGCCGCCTGGGCGCCGAGCGGATAATACGAAGTGACCGTTGCCCCGGCTGCCCTGTCGCTGACCGATTCCCAGCGGTCACTGGCCAGGATCGTCATATCGCGCAGCGGTCCACCAGCGATGCGCCACGTTCGCCTCTCCTCCCCTGCTTGCGCTGCGGGTGCATCGTCCCGGTGCGGGGCAGGCCCCGCACCCTCCCAGCCCGGGGCAGGCCCCGCACCCTCCCAGCCCGGGGCAGGCCCCGCACCCTCCCAGCCCGGGGCAGGCCCCGCACCCTCCCAGCCCGGGGCAGGCAGGACGGGCTGATCAGCGGTGGTCTGCAATGTTGTGCCAGAGGCAACGACAGTCAGCGTAGCTGGGGCAAGGAACTCCACATCATAAAAGGCCACCGGGTTGAAGAGAACATCAGCGAAATTGGGTGGCACCTCGGTTGCCCAGCGGTTACCGTCGGAACCTGACCCGCTGCGGCGCACGGCCAGGGTCGGGTAGAAACCGGGCAGGCTTAGGACGCCGTCCTCCCAGCCAAAAAGGGTGTAACCTTCGGCGCGCCGGGGCAGTTCCACACTGAACGCCATGGCCACCGTTGCGTCCTCACCAGGAGCTAATGGCGTGGGCAGGAAGATATGCAAGGTCTCGCCCCCGGCATCGGGCTCGGCGGCAATTGGCACCCCATTCACCTGGACCTGGGTGACGGTGATGACACTACCGTAGTGGGGCATGTTGGGGTAAAGTCGGAAGATCAGGTCGGGTAATGGGTCAGGTCCGGGGTTGGGCACGAGGAGGCCCATCTGGCCGTCCAGGCGGTCACCCGAGGGCGCCAATTCGGCATGGATGGTATAGCGGGGCAGAGGCCCCACGACCTCAAGCTGAGGTTGCGCCCACTCTTGGAGCGATGCCCGATACACCTGAAGGGGATCAGGCAACAGGGTGGGGGAGGGACGGAGATTAGGCAAAGGCGCACAGGCGATCGCCTGCGCGCCAGCGGCAATTATCATCAAGCAGAGCCAGAGTCGGTTCATCACGCGAGCATTATACCACCTTTCGGACAGTTTGGCACTGTCCAGAGTGGCAACTCTCAGCGGATGTTGATCGGACCCGATCCCTGATCTATCTTCAGCACAACGGTATGTCCGGCCGTGCGGAAGTCCTGTGTCTCCCATACCCCGTCACTGTCGCGTTCGCCTCCCACCAGCCGGAACCGCTCGCCGGTGCGGAAGGGACCGCTGCCGGCATCGAGTTCTACCCGGGCGCCTACACTTTCGGGCAGGACAATGGCAATCGGGCCGGAGCCG
>JAHELX010000258.1 GCA_024643945.1 Anaerolineales bacterium | reverse complement strand
ATTCTGGCCGAATACGGCCTGCCTCCCTATATGCAGATTTACAATGAACCAAGCCTGTCCGTGGAATGGGACGAAGGTAGTCCGGACATAGACGATTTCATGCCCAATTTTCTGCACGCCGCCCAGGACGTGTACAACGCCGGAGGTTACGTTGGGCTGCAATTTGTACGCGAAGACTGGCTGGTCGCCGCCCTGGACGGCCTCAAGCGCCACAACGGTGAGCGGGTCTTCGAGCGCATGTTCTTCATTCCTCATCCCTACGGGCTCAACCACCCCCCGGAGTACGACGCCGACGTGAACGCAGTTTTAGGTTTTCTCCCCTACGCTGCTGACTTTGAACGTGAAATCGGCTTCGTGCCGCCCATGATCGCCGGTGAGGGAGGCTGGGCCATCGGCAGCGAGCATGACATTCACTACCCCAAAGTTACGCCAGAACTACACCGCGATTACTACGTAGCCCTGTTCAGCATGTTCCGCAGCGGCGTCATGCCCAATGGCGATCCCCTGCCCGATTACTTTTTTGCTTTCTGCCCCTGGATTCTCTCTGACCCTATGGATGACACCGCCTTTTACGACAGCTACGCCGGCCCTCGCACGCTGGCGATTGAGGCCATCAAGGCCATTCCGCCCTTTGAACGACAATTTAGCTGGTCCAGATAATGGCGCGTTGCACCTCTCACTAATCAGGTTCAGTGCGAGCGCTCTCTATGAAAGACCATTTCCTTCAAATCAGCTTCCGCTTTGCCAATTTTGGTCTGGTAGACCCGTAACTGCGCCTCAAAGGAGGAAAGAGGGCTTCGGGCCTTGTAGCCTGCCACCATCTGCGCCAGCCAGTCCTCCACGATTTCGCCGTCGGCTTCTTGATACTTCCCCTCAAAGCATATTTGTTCCAGCGGCAGCTTGGGAGGCATAGCCGGGTACGGCCCTCGGGAGTAGCCGAAGACAACGGTCATCAACGGGAAAACCCCGCATGGCAGCGATAGTTTCTGCCTGAGGTATCCGGCATCCAGAAAGCCACTGCGCCCCGTCTCGGAGAGCATCACCGACGACACGCCCAATGCTTCGGCAGCGATGCACATATTCATAGCAGCCAGGGAGGCATTCATCACCGCAACTGTGTACTCCACCAACGGGCTGGAGGGAAAGGCCTCGGCGATGAGCTGGCCGCGGTGCGTGTCGCCCATAACAATCACCGCTCGCTTGCCCTTGAAAGGAATAGGCCGGCCGAAGGTCTCCGCCCACGATTCGCCGCTGAAGACGGCGAAGGCCCACGTCTGTAAGTTGACCGTCGAAGGAGCCAGCCGGCCCGCTTCCAGGATTGCTGAGAAGACATCGTCAGGGATCTCACGCGCGGCAAAGCGCCGCACGCTGCGCCGCCTCAGAATGGTGTGCAGCAACTCGTTATCTTCCAGGGACGGGGGCACTTGGGGTTTCCCCGCTAAGATATGGAAGATGCTCCGGATGAAACCTATTGGTCCTGTCTTTTTCAGCATCTCATATTCCCCCATTTAATATGGCACAAACACATAGCGTACCATTGCCACCACGATCACGCCCACCAGCACCGAGCCAAAGAGACTCCGCGTCTTCCATGCCACAAGCAGAGTCGGGAACGCGGCCCACAAGAAGAGATTGTTCAGACCCAAATCGATCCGGTGCTCCTGGATGGCTATCGAGGGGAGCAGCATCGCAGCCAGCACAGCCACCGGAACGTAGCGCAGCCAGGCAATCACCAGCGGTGGCAAGGACCTGGATGAGAGAAGCCAAACAGGTAGCAGGCGCGGGATGTATGTCACCGATGCCATACCCAGAATCGTCAGGAAGATGATCTTTTGGTCCATTTCTCAAACCCCACTCCAATGGTCGCCCCCACCAGGGTGGCGATGATAACGTTCCATTGATCGACGCCGATGAGCACCAAGCCCACGGCTAAGGCTCCTGTCAAGATAGCGACCGCAATCTGAATGCAATCCTTGATCTGCAAGACCAAAAGCGCGACAAACATCGCGGGCAACGCATAATCCAATGCGAGAGGCTTTACATCGGCGATTAGCTGCCCGACCAAGAGGCCAAGCCAGGTTCCCAAAACCCAGGCCGTTTGTGAAGTCATGTTGGTCACGAAGACCTCTGCTTTGTTTGGCGAGGCAGACCCAAACCGCGCGGAATGGACTGCAAACGTTTCATCCGTCAATTGGTAGGCGAAGGCTGCCAGTTCAAACTTACGCCAGCGCTTAAGAAATGGCGAGACCGCGGCCGACATCAACAGGTGGCGCAGGTTGACTACAAACGTGGTGATGATGACCGACAGAGCGGGCACTCCGGCAGCGATCAGGCCTACCGCGATCAATTGGGCTGAGCCGGCATAAACAAGGAGCGACATCAGCAATGTGTTGAGAAGCGAAATGCCAGCTTTCTGGGCCAGGACACCAAATGCAAATCCGATAGGAATGTAGCCCAATACGATGGGGACAGCCTGAGTGATCCCGGCCAGCCAGCGCCGCTCGCCCGTACTGGTTTTTATTGAAGATACTCTGGTCATAACCAAAAGCCTGCCTCTCCCTCGTGCAGCAAGTCAACCTGCCAGCGCCATTTTCACCGCACGTAAGGCATCGATCTGGCCCCAGCCATATACGTTATTCGGCACGCCGGTTACACCGCCACACGCACAAATTTCGGAGTTAAGAGTGCTGAAGAGCTGGGTGAAGAGCCCGGCGTTACCAGGAGCCTGGGCAGAGGCAGTACACCGTGTAGGCACTTCATCCGGCGAGGCACTGCGACGGATGATTTCTTCCGTGACGTTAATGTTACCTCGGAGATCAGGCCTGGCAGACCAGATTAAGGCTACCAGGCCGGTGACGTGAGGACCGGCCATGCTGGTTCCGCTGGCGATTCCGTAATTGTTGCCAGGAACGCTGGAGCGAACATCCATGCCCGGCGCAACGATGTCAGGTTTCAAGAGAGACTCTCCTCCGCCTTCCGCAGGAACTGGGCCCCGACTACTGAAGGCGGTGATCTTCCGCGGGCGGTCGGTAGCGCCCACAGAGAAGGAGGTATTATATGGAGCCGGAGGCTCCGTTACCGTTTCGCAGGCGGGGCCTTCGTTGCCCGCACTGACCACCATCATGATGCCGGCAGCATGCAGCGCCTCTACCGCTGGCTTGAGGCTATCATATTCGCAGCCCTCAACGTCGGGGCAGGCCCACGAATTATTGACCACATCGGGGGAATGGGTCACATCGCCATCGTGGAAAGCGTCACCTTCCAGAGGGTAGGGAGCCAGGAAAAACTCCGTGCACTCGACATAGCTGGCCGGATTGCCAATGCCACGCCGCATATTGCGACAGCCGATCCATTGGGCCCCAGGCGCCATGCCAATCTGATTACCGTGTCCATCGTCTCCTACGATAATCCCCATCGTATGCGTGCCATGGTCACCGTCATCGTGAGGGGCGGGGCTATTATCCCATGCGTCGTGCCAGTTATAATTATGATCAGCCTGCCCGGTGATGGCATTCCAGCCGCGATAACTACCTTTTAAGGCGATGTGTTCCCAGTCATATCCGGTATCCTGGCCGGCGACCACGACGCCTTGCCCGCGATAGCCCATCTTCCACACCGCATCTGCTTCGACCTGTTGAATGTTCCACTCAACGCCATTGCTGGTCGGGGCCGGCAACACGCCCAAGGCGGTGTGCGAAGGATAGGGTCGCACATTGGGGTTGCGCCTGACGTAGGCCACACCCGGCAGATTAGCAAACTTGCCCTGCAGACGGTGATGACCGTCCACCCGGATCATGTTCATCAGATAATACGGCCGGTACGCCAGCCCCAGCGCATCCAGCCGGGCGCGGATAGGCGCTTGTGTGCTTTCCGCCGTCTGCACCAGCGTTCGGTATACGTAGGCACGGCGTGCTATAGGGTCCGTGATGTCGTAGGCGGCGCTGAGGTCGGCCTGCTCTTCCATCACGATAATGAAACCATCGTTGTGAAAGCCCGGCTCCCCGGCAAAGACCCACGCACCCAGCCAACCACCCCACACGCTCACAGCCAGCAGGGCAGACAGGCTCAATGTCCCCATTTTAGATAGCCGCCAGCGAGGCTTTAATGCCTTGCGCCCTCCCCACACAACCAGAGCCAGCGTTGTTGCCCCCAGTAACATCCCGGCCCACGCCAGCCACTGAGCCGGTTCCGGAATCTCATCCCGTGGGTCGCTGAAGAGTTGCGGCGTCACCCGGTAAAACCAGGCAACCAGCGTCCCCACCCAGATGCTGCCGGTCAGGGCCCGCAATTGGGTGGTCAGCAATGCCAGGGGTACCAGAACCAAGACCAGTGTCAGGGCTTCCCACTTACCAGCCGGCAATATCTGGGTTGGGATGAAAGCCAGGTAAATCAGCAGGCTGAGGGCAGTGGCCAGCGCTTTGCGCTGCTGGTGTTTGTGAGTCAGTAGCCCCAAGATCGCACCGCGAAACACGATCTCTTCGGGCAGAGCGATCGCCAGCCCATGGACAAGTAAGGTCAAACTGGCCCAACTATCGCCCAGCGCGCCGGTCAAAGGCCAGCCCAAGGTCAACAGGCCAATCAGTCCACCGCCCAGCACCAACCCACCCGCGGACGGCACGCCCAGGCCCATGAGGCTGATGAGCCGGCCGCGGGGGACACCGGCCTTGCGCAAAGCCGCCGCCCCCCCTGCCAGCCCGGCCAGCGTCAACCCACCCAGGCGCAACCCCGTTTCTAAAGCCGTATTTTCCCCGGCGACGGCCCGAATCGCTATCGCTCCCAGAGCATAGCCTGTCACCAGGAGCAGCGACAGGCCAAGCCACTTCAAGCCTGCCCAGCCAGGGCGACGCACCAGCCATAGAGCAGCAACCAGCGGGACCAACCATAGGCCGGCCAGGAGAGGTAGACTTAGCCACTCACGCCACACTGAAGGAAGGGAAGCGAATAGCAGGCCGGCCAGGCTGACCGTCAGGAGTGATGCCAGGCCAAACCAGCAAAGCAGTCCACTACCCGCAGCCAGGAGCCCACAGCTTAACCTGCTGCGTTGTGATGCCGCAGTGGAAGAAGACGATGTATCAGGAAAATCAGGGATCATAGTAAAAACCTCGACTGATTGGTAATATTGGGCCAGTTTATCACAGAGAAGGCGGATTTGGCAAGGGGGGAAAGAGAATTCGTGTCATTATCAGGAAATGTTGGTAAGCGGCTGTCACCTTGGGTGCCAGGGCACAAATGATCCGCAGCAATTCCAGAGTCTTAAGGTTGTCTTAAGCTTGACTTTAGGTGACCATAAGGACAGGGTGACATTTATTGGCTATAATAAACGGGAGTGTGTCAATTATCGCTAAGTAACGCGACCGAAAGCTTTCGTATCAAGCGCTTTATGATAGAAGGAGCAAGAAATAGCACGCGCCCTTCCTCGGTCTGTGTTATTGGATCCAAAAGTGATCATCCTGTTGATACTGGCGAGTTGTACTGCGCTACCCGCCCCTTAACCAGGGTAGCACCTACCCCCAAAGAGCGTACCGCTCAGCAGTCCACACTGTGATTCGGCTGCGAGATGAGCACACTGTCCTGTTGCAATCTGGTATCTGAAAACAAGTTCCGAACTTCTAGAACGGTCTCAACCAAATTAGAGGGAGTGAAATGCTACACAAAATTCGTTGGTCTCTGATATTAGTCATGGCGGTAATCAGCATCATGGCGCTGGCAGCGTGCGGTTCTTCGCCCGCAGCACCTGCTCCCAGTGT
Source organism: Anaerolineales bacterium (assembly GCA_024643945.1). The sequence goes on along the minus strand of JAHELX010000258.1, from coordinate 2,352 downwards.
TGCACCACCAACGCCCGTGCCGACGGAGGCGGCTACAGCCACTCCAACAGTTGCAGCAGCCGTTGCCACACCAGCGGCCACTCCAACTGTTGCAGCAGCCGCTACCACACCAGCGGCGACCGGAGCACCGGGCGCAGCCGAACAGCAGGTGGCCGCAGGGCAAAAGGTGTACACAACAGATTGCGAGAGTTGTCACGGTGCGAGCCTGGAAGGGGTAACCGGCCCCCCACTCACTCAATCCACCATCCCCCGGTTTGGGGATGCCCAGCAGCTCGAAAGCTTTATCGCCCAGCTAATGCCACTGAACGCACCAGGAAGTCTCAGCCAGCAACAGTACTACGATGTGACGGCTTTCATCCTGAACAAGGATGGACTTCTTCCTGCTGGAGAGACAGTCACGCCAGAAAATGCTGCTAATATCAAGTTGACAAAGTAGTCCGTAATGCGCCACGATTAGCTGAAACCCAGCACGGTGGCTGACGAAAAGGATAGGATTATGAGGCAAAAACGCTGGGATGGCCTGACGCCGGCACAAAAAACTGGCGTCGTGCTCTTGGGAACACTCCAACTCCTGCTACTATTCGCATCGCTCTGGGATATTCGCCAACGGTCAGCCGACGAGATCAACGGCAGTAAGCAGGTATGGACGGCGGCAGTGTTTGTCAATTTCATTGGTCCAATCGCCTATTTCTTGTTCGGACGGAAAAGGTAGGGACGCATCGTGACTACACTCACCCTTTGGCCTTTGGTTGTGTACTTCGTGCTTGTGATCGTCCTGGCCACAGGTATGCTCGGGATATCGTATGTCCTGGGAGAGCGACATAAGGAGAGAGCAACAGGCGAACCCTATGAATCGGGTATCCTCTCAACAGGTTCCGCACGCATACGCCTATCTGCCAAGTTTTACATGGTTGCCATGTTCTTTGTTATCTTCGACCTGGAAGCAGTCTTCATTTTCGCATGGGCTATCGCCTGGCGTGAGCTGGGGTGGGTTGGCTACATCGAGGTCGTAGTCTTCATTGTGATCTTGCTGGCTGCACTGATCTACTTGTGGCGGCGGGGCGCCCTTGATTGGGGGACTTCTAGACGCAAATCGATGCGGTCCAGGAAGGAGTAGGTCAATCTATGCAGTGGTGGTTAAGCAAACCGGCTAATTTCTCTGCCGCGAAGGCATCCTCGAAAACTGAGATTGGCATCGCCAGCGAAGGTGACGGTACGTTTGATGAGATAATGCGCCGCATTATTGCCCTGGCACGCCTGGATGATCTTCTAGCTTGGGGACGGAAAAACTCAATGTGGCCATTCAACTTTGGCCTCTCATGCTGTTACGTAGAGATGGCCACCAGTATTACCAGCAAATACGACATCGCACGTTTTGGAGCTGAAGTGATCCGGGGCACGCCGCGTGAGGCGGATGTGATGATTATCGCAGGCACGGTGTTCATCAAGATGGCGCCTATCATCCAGCGACTCCACGAGCAGATGATGGAACCACGTTGGGTCATCTCTATGGGCTCGTGTGCGAACTCTGGAGGTATGTACGATATTTACAGTGTAGTTCAGGGCGTGGATAAGTTCCTTCCGGTGGATGTATATGTGCCAGGCTGTCCACCGAGCCCCGGTGCCTTTATGGAAGGCCTGACGTTGCTCCAGAAGGCTGTAGGCGCCGAAAAGCGCCCCTTGAGTTGGGTGGTTGGCCCCCAAGGTGTGGAACGACCGCCGCGCCCCGCCATGCGAGATCTCAAACGAGACGAGAGGCGGAAAGCCACCGTGTTGCGCTCTCCCGATGAGGTCTAATCCTCTTGTAGAGGACTAAAAGACTGCCGTGGACGGACTTGCTATGAATGATTATACCAACATCATCGAGGAACTGCAGAACAAATTCGGTGAAGCTATCATCACGCAGCAATCAACACAGGATGAGATTCCCACACTCTGGGTCGCTCGGGACAGGGCACACGAAATTCTGCGCTATCTCAAAACGGGGACGGATAAACCTTACCGAATGTTGTATGACCTGACTGCGATTGATGAACGCGTTCGCACCAATCGACAGGGCCAACCGCCGAGCGATTTCACTGTCTTGTATCATCTCTTGTCCTTCGAACGCAACGCAGATGTGCGTATCAAGGTGGCCCTCGAAGGCGAATATCCCTCCCTGCCCACGATTACCCATATCTGGCCGGCAGCCAATTGGTACGAGCGTGAAGTGTGGGACATGTTTGGCATCACATTCGAGGGTCACCCGCACCTCAGACGCATCTTGATGCCTGCTACGTGGGAAGGCCATCCTTTGCGTAAGGAACATCCCGCGCGGGCCACTGAGATGGGGCCCTTCCGCCTTCCAGAGGA
>JAHELX010000257.1 GCA_024643945.1 Anaerolineales bacterium | reverse complement strand
TCCCCATTGCCCCACACGATCTCCAGGCTTCGCAGCGGTTCGAGCAAATTCCACTGATACTTGGGAGACATCACGGGTTCTCTTTCCAGGAGACTGGCTATTACCGATTTATTGCTCCGAGGTAGAAGCGGCATCGCCATTCGCAAGCCTTCTTTCTGAAGCTCGGGCTGAAGCTGGCTGTACGTTACCCCTGGCTCAATCACAGCCAGCCTGTTCCTCCGGTCAATTTTCAGGATTCGCTTCATCCCGCTCAAGTCAATGATGACGGACTCGGGGGTGGTAGGAACTGTATCACCGCGGAAATGTGGCCCGCCTGAACTCACCGGCACGAGCGGCGTCTGCGTCTGGTTCGCCCAAAGAACGATCTTTTGCACCTCATCCACATTCTTCGGCTTGACCATGAAGCAGGGTTTCATCGGCGGAATCAGGCTGTGATCCAGTGAAAATGGTTCGCCTATTTCAGGATTATCAAAAGCACTTGCTTTTCCGACGATCTCCATCAATTGTGCTTTCTTTTCATTCATGGATAACTCCCGTACAGACTGCGTAGTACCTTAAATTGATCTGCAGATTCCTATCCCAACACGACTTCTACCCGATTATGCCCTTCGAGCCTGTCCGCAGGGACTAAGTTGCCGGTCAGCGTTTCGCCATTCAGGCTCAGAGACTTGACGCCGTGGCAAACACTATCCGGGTTCTTGACCTCAATCTGGATCGTCCGGCCGCGGAAACGGCGCGTGGCCTTGAATCCCTGCCAGGTGCTGGGGATGCACGGGTCAATGCGCAGACCGTCTATCTCAGGGCGCAGCCCCACGATGTACTGCGTGGCGCTGAAGTAGGCCCAGGCCGCCGCGCCGGTCAGCCACGAAGTGCGCGTATTTCCGGGACGGGGCGAATAGATCGAGTAAGTCGTCTGCCCTTGCACATAAGGCTCAATCTGGCGGATTTCGGCACGGTCGTTGTAGGCAGCCGGCATGGAGGCGCGGTAATACTCGTAGGCCCGGTCGCCATTACCCAAAATGCACTCGGCCATCACTCCCCAACCCTGGGTATGGTTGAAAATGCCGGCATTCTCTTTGATGCCGGGGTTGAAAACCACAGCGCGCATCACGTCGATCGGCGTCTTGACAAAAGGCGGAGCGCAAAGCATCAGCCCATACGGTGTGGCCAGGCGCTCCTGGACGGTCTCCATGCAGCGGGAAGCCTGTTCGGGCGTGGCTGCGCCGCTGATCACCGCCCAGAGCTGGGTGTTCAGGTAGACCTGCCCTTCCTCGTATTGGTGCGTGCCGTAGACGGTGCCGTCCTCGCCGATGGCCCAGATGAACCAGTCCCCGTCCCAGGCGCAGGCCTGGATGCTGGCATCCAGGGTTTCGCGTTGGGCCAGCGCCCAGGCGGCTTCCTCCGGTTTGCCCAGGCGCCCGGCGATCTCGGCATAGACTGTCAGACCCAGCCGCAACTGGAAGGCGACAAACAGGCTTTCACCGTAGTAACCGAGCCGCAGGCAGTCGTTCCAGTCGGCGGCCAGGCCGCAGGGCAGGCCATGCTTGCCGGTGCGCTCCAGGTTAAACTCCAGGGCGCGGCGCAGGTGGCCGAAAACGGTGGCTTCGCCCTGGTCGGCATAGGGCAGCACCTTGTTGTAGAACTCCAGGTCACCGGTTTCACCCACGTAGGCCGGGATGGTATTGAAGAACCAGAGACAGTCGTCGGAGCGATACTCTTCGGGGTCAGGGGGCGTTTCGTGGCCGGGGCGATGCTCGAATGGCTTGACGATAGGCTTGGCCCCGCCGTTGGACAACTGGCCGGTGAGCAGCAATTCCAGGCGTGCCTGGGCTTCTTCGGGGATGGCGGCCGTCACCCCCAGAAGGTCCTGCACCGAGTCGCGGAAGCCCAGTCCGTCGCGCTCCCCGTTGTAGACCAGGCTGGCGGCCCGCGACCAGGCGAAGGTGATCAGGCAGTTGTAGAGACCCCACACGTTCACCGTATGGTTCAGCTCTTCGTCTGGCGTTTCCACCACCAGACTGCCCAACCTGGCATGCCAGTTGTCTTTCAGCTTTTGCAGTTCGACCTCGGCCCGCTCCAGCGAGCCAAACTCAGTCACCGTGCGTTTGCCCACCGAGCGGGCATCTCCGAGCCCCAGCATAACGAGCACTTGGCGGCTCTCACCCGGCTGCAGGGTCAGGTTGGTTTGCAGGCTGCCGCAGGCGTTATCGCCGTAGGCGTTGCTGTTGGTGCATTGGCCTTGTTCGACCACCAGTGGATTGTGGTAACTCCGGTAAGGCCCAAGGAAAGCGTCGCGGCTGGTGTCGTACCCATCCAGCGGTGCGCCAACCAGCGCCATCCAGGAGTGGCGGGCAATATCGTGGATGAAGAACCTCTCTGACTCGGGCGTCAGGTTGTCCTGAATCGCGATCCGCAGCAAACCATCGGTCAGTCCCTTCGAGCCCTCGGGATACAATTCACCGCGCACGATGAAGAGCGAATATTGCAGATTGACCCGATCCTGGTAGGTGTCCCATTGGTTAGTGAATTCGCAGAAGGTAAAGACCGAGATCTGGCGCGGGCGGTCGCTGTCGTTAGTGACTTTTATGCGCCAGTACTCAAAGGTTTGTCCTAGAGGGATATAGTAAGTGGCCTCGGTGGCGATCCCCGCATAGCGCGATTCGAAAATGGTATACGCTGTTCCGTGTCGGCAGGTGGACTGATACTGATCGAGCGGTTTACCCACCGGCTGCCAGGAGGCCGACCAGTAGTCGCCGCTCTCGCGGTCGCGCAGGTAGAAGTAGCGTCCCGGCTGGTCCATCGGCACGCTGTTGAAACGCAGGCGCATGAAACGCCCGCGCGCCCCCGATTGGTAGAAGCCATAGCCTCCAGCGTTGTTGGTGATGATGGCCCCGTACTCGGTAGAACCCAAATAATTGCTCCACGAGAGGGGGGTATCGGGCCGGGTGATGACATACTCTTTTGCATTGTCATCAAAGTAACCGTATTGCATCAATATTTCCTTCTAAGCTTTCGATAATAATCTCAGCGGCAAGCCTGACCCCGATCCCCGGAGGCAGACCACACTTCTCAAAACCCTTCTCGCTGGCGAAGGTCATCATCTCCTCTTCACTTTCCCCGGGATTTATTCTATGTCCAAGGATCACCCTTTCTATGATGTCAGCGCAATACATATGACCTGTTTCGCCTTCGAAAAAGGCCATAAATTTCTGGGCAGTCATGATAGTCTCATTCACCGCTTCATAATCCAGCCGGTCATCACTGCCAAAATAGAGCCCAAAGGCAATCAGACTCCCGGTTATGCCCCCACATATCTCGCCGGTCCCGCCGACGCCAGGAAATGGAGTCAAGGCCTTAATGATCTCCATGTTGCCCAGACCAAATTCCTCCATCAGGGCGAGCGCTGTGCCCTGGGCACAATTCTTGAGAATAAAGTTGTATTCCTCGGCCCGCCGCTGAACGCGATCCAGGATTTGCTGCTTGTTGGCCAAAATCTCATCCCGGTTCAGTGTCTTCTTGGGAATCCCCTCCGCGGCCAGGTTTTTAACTCTGGCCTCAAGGGCTGGCACATCCCAGTCTCTTTCTGCCAGTTCTTGCACTCTTGCCTTGAGGGCCTGATAGTCTGCCATAGCTTAGTTGCCTCCTTTATTTTGTACTCGAGTTGTAACTACTCAGGTGCCCGGCACTTTTGCGGCCTTTAAGGCGTAATCTGGCGTCTGACAGAGGACCGGACATAGTACATTTCTGTCGATGAAGTGCCGGGCACCTTCAGGCTGAGTAGTAACCTCGAGTTGTTACTGCTTGGGCTACAACCCCAAATAGGCTTTTCTGATAAGCTCCTCCTGTAGAAGCTCTTTACTATTTCCCTCTAAGGCAATCCGCCCGTTTTCCAGCACGTAGGCCCGGTCGGCTATCTCCAGACTTTGTCGGACATTTTGCTCAATCAGTAAGACGGTAATCCCCTGGTCGTGGAGCCCCTGTATGATGCGGAAGATTTCTGCCGCCAATAGCGGTGCCAAACCGTATGAGGGCTCATCAAATAGGCACAGCCTTGGCCTTGACATTAAGCCCCGACCTATGGCTAACATTTGACGCTCGCCACCGCTTAATGTTCTAGCTAGTTGCCTTTCTCTTTCCTTCAGCATGGGAAAAACTTGATAAACCTGCTCAAATGTTTCCTCTTTCTGTTTCCATGCGTGGTAAGGATACGCACCCATCTCTAAGTTTTCACGCACTGTCATGTCGGGAAAAACTCTCCCCCCTTGGGGTACATGAGAAATACCCAGGTCCACAATGGCGTGAGGTGGTAGACCCTCTATCCGCCTACCAAGGAACTTCACACTACCTGAAGCCGGACACAGTACCCCGGATATAGTGTTAAGCAGTGTCGTCTTACCGGCTCCATTTGAACCAACTAAGGCGACTGTTTCTGCCTCATTGATTCCTAAACAAACATCCCATAATGCTTGAGCCTTACCATAAAGAGTATTTATATTACATACTTCCAGCATAAGCCTACTCTCCTAGGTATACCTCAACCACTGTTTTGCTGGCAGCAATCTCCTGAGGCGTTCCTTCAGCAATCTTCTTGCCGTGATGGAGCACCATGATCCGGTCGCATACGCTCATAATTGCCTTCATAACATGCTCGATCATAAAAATGGTAATCCCCTTATCCCGAATCCCGGTTACCAATTCCATAGTCTGTGCTACCTCGGTGGGATTTAATCCTGCCATCAGCTCATCAAGCAACAATAGTTCCGGCTTGGTAGCCAGGGCTCTAGCTACTTCAAGTCGCTTCTGGTTAGCCAGGGTCAGGTCTTTAGCCGGGGTCGCCCTCACTGCTGACAACCCGACAAACTCTAATAACCCCATAGCTTCTCTGGCAGCATCCGCTGATGACACACTGTTTGATGTCCCGAATAACGAGCCCAACAGTACATTCTCAAGAACTGGCATGTTGGCGAAAATTTTAACCGATTGGAACGTTCTTGCCACGCCCTTCCTACAGATTTGATGCGGCTTTAAGCCAGTAATGTTTTCAGCTTTAAATTGTACGGTTCCTGGTTTGGGAACAAGAGCCCCCGATATTAAATTAAACAGCGTGGTTTTGCCAGATCCATTGGGACCAATCAGACCGACGATTTCACCCTGGTTGACATGAAAGTCTACGTCCCATACTGCGGCTAACCCGCCAAAGTACTTGGTAACCGCTTTACCTTGAAGAATTGGCATGGTGCCCTCCCGAACTTCTTTACGCTACACTTGTATGAGCGCATACAAAACTGGGGGGTGAAGGGCAGGAGGCCCTTCACCCGGCGCTGAAGTACCGGGCTGAGAGAGCAAGCCCGAAAGGTTTCGTTCTTTTAGCGCGACGGTTTCAGCCTCCTCACGCTTAAGGCGGCTGAAACCAGTCTCTGCCCTAATTGATAGATGCGCCCCTTTTGTATCAACCCGACAAGTCCATTGGGCAGGTATAGTATGGTAACCACTAATATAATGCCGAAAATGAGCATATAGTAATAGGGAAACCTGGTTATTAGGAACTCTTCAAGGTAGGTGAAAAAAGCCGCGCCTAAGATGGGACCATAGAGTTGTCCTACACCGCCAAAGATGGCCATTAAAACCGGCATAAAAGAAAAGAGCGGATTGAAGGCGATGTAGGGGTCAATATACGTCCATCTTGTCGCCATGATGGCCCCGGCGGCACCCATGAAAAAAGCGCTGATGGCGAAGGTGATAACCTTTACCAGGGTTACATTTATGCCTATGTGAGCCGCGGCTTCCTCGCATTCACCGATACTATGCAGGGCTAACCCGAATCTGGAGCGTCTGATAAAGTAGGCGGCAAGCAGTAATATCACAAGAATGCCGAGCATGACGTAATAAACAGTGCTGGGATCCACTATAATGACGAATCTGCCGCGCGTGCCCGTTACATGAATCTCCCAATACAGGAGAAGATGCTTGATGAGTTCAACGAGTCCGAAAGTGAATATAGCAAAATATATGCCCTTTAGCCTCAGCGTCAAAGCTCCGACGAGAAGCGCGAGGCAGAAACTGGCTAGACCGCCAATACCGATAACGATAAGCAAGGGGAATTCGTTCCCCAGTATAGCTGAATTATATAAGCCGACCCCGAAGAAGGCAGCCGGTGCCAGTGAGATGTAGCCGGTAGGACCGGAAAAAATAACCCAGCTCACAGTCAGGATGATATACATGAATATGGTGCTCATTAGTATGAGTGTATAAACCGAGGCATAGAGGGGTGAAGTAGCTAGCAGGATTAACAAGATTGGAATAATTAACCCTGTTACCAAGGATCTTTTAGATGTGAATGTGGCAATATTCATTTCTCTACTTCCCCATAATACCTGTCGGCCTCACCAGCAGCAGGAGTATGAAGATTGCATAGTAGGCAACCAGTGCCAGTCCTGGCTCAAAATAGGTTACTATGCTGCCTATAAGGCCCAGTATGAAGCCTCCGATAAAACTGCCGGGGATGCTGCCCAATCCACCCAGGACAACCACGATAATGGCGATTATGGTATACTCGAGGCCCATCACTGTATGAACAGGGTAGCACATGCTGATAAGCATGCCGGCGATACCAGCCATGGCAGCACCAAAGCCGAAGCATAAAGCAAGCACATTGTTAATGTTTACCCCCATAAGTCCCGCAGTGGCCGGGTCTTGGGCTGCCGCCCTGATGGCTTTGCCCGTGCGAGTGCGGGCTAAAAAGAGGTAGAAAGCCAGACCTATGATGATAGCAAACCCGAGGGTCACGAGGCGGTTGGCGCCAAATACTGCTCCCGCCAGATCGACCGGAACAGCTAAATAAGAGTACCCCCTTATTTCGGGTCCCCAGGCTATTAAAGCTATGTTTTGAATGATAAACAGGAGGCCGAAAGAAGCCAACATGGAATTACTCTCAAAAATACCTGGTGATGCTGACGAGGTTAAAAGGCGTTTGAACAAAGTCTTGTGAAGGATAAAACCTAAGATGAAAGCAACGGGACCGCAAATGGCAAGGGCTACCAGCGGGTTAGTGTCAAACGCTGTGTGTAATGCCCAGGTGGCTAAAGCCCCGAGCATAATAAACTCGCCATGAGAGATATTCAGCACCCGGGCAACGCCGTACTGCAAGCTGAGCCCCATAGCAATCAATGCATAGAGGCCACCCAGCAGCAAACCGGCAATCACTATGTCCAGGATTGTCACAATCATGAGGATAGCCTCCTAGCCTTGGGAATCAATGGACTCGACTTTGGCAGCACGGGAAAGATTAAGGAAAAAGGGCTAACAAAGGCGCAAAACGGGCGCTTTGAAGGTCCCTGTTCGGGCGAAGGGCATACTCGCCCTACCCTGACCAGTCCATATTGGTCAGGCAAAGGCCCGGTTGGCACTCAGCGGCATTCAACCCGTTCTGTTATCTCATCTCTTGGTGTTGAAGTCGAAGTCGCTGCCAAAGTCGAGTTATAGAGTTGGCCACGCCGGCTTGGGATATATCATCTCTGCGGTAGCCTGGTCTTTCGGCCCGATGACTTCAAACATCCCATTTTGCCACTGGCCAATCTCTCCGGTATGACATTCCTTTGCCAGAAGTCCGTTCTCAAACCAGGTCGATCCCAGAACCGTATCGAACTTCTCCGTAGCAATGATATCTCTTATCTTATCCTGGTCGAGGGTTCCAGCCTTCTCGATAGCCTGCTTCCAAATCTCCAGGCCAGCCCAGTAGAGTGGATGCCCCCACCAGTCTTGGAGTTCTTCAGGCTTGCCTGCGTAGAGTTTATCGGCTAATGCCTTGGCTGCGGCAGACTGCTTAGGGCTAAAGGAAGTAAAACCCATTACTCCCTCCACCGCTGGACCAAACGTTGTATGGTAGAAACCGAAATTGACTCCGGGGCCGCCTATCCAGGCCTTGGGGTTATAGGCAAGCTCCATTGATGTCCCAGTAGCAGGCATGACCTGGTCGGGATAGCCAAAACAGCAAAAGAGATCGGCATTCGATGCCTTAGCTTCTTTGATTACGGACGATAGGTCCTTAATGTCAGGCGGAACGCTCTTAACACCCCGGATACTAATTCCCTTCTTCGGGAATTCAATACCCGCCACACCGGAATACTCTATG
>JAHELX010000256.1 GCA_024643945.1 Anaerolineales bacterium | reverse complement strand
TGGGGCGTCTACTATTGACGCACGGCGCGGTGTCCGCAAGTTGTTGGACGCCCCCCTCTTTCTGCCGACTTTGCTGCTGGTATTTGCTTACATCGTGAGCACAATCTTCTCGATCAGCCCCAAAGTTTCCTTGTGGGGATCGTATCAGCGCTTACAGGGAACGTACACAGCTCTTTCTTACATCGTCATCTTTGCCTTAATGGCGACTCACCTGCGTACCCGGGCGCAGGTTGACCGGCTGGTGACTACGGTGATTCTCACCAGCTTGCCGGTGGGGTTGTACGGCATCATCCAACATTATGGGCTGGATCCACTGCCTTGGGCCGGGGATGTTACCCGGCGCGTGGCCTCAAATTTGGGCAATGCCATATTTGTCGCCTCGTACCTTATCATGGCCATCCCTCTAACGCTGGCCCGATTGCTCGACTCGATGTCGGCCATCTTGAATGAAGAGGAAGCATCGTGGGGACACACGGTGCTGGCGGCCGTTTACATTTTTATCCTGGCGGTAGATCTCATCACCGTTCTTTTCAGCAAAAGCCGGGGGCCATTGCTGGGACTTCTGGCCGGGACCTTCTTCTTCGTCTTCCTGGGACTGCTGGCGTTGTATCGCCGGAGCAGGGTAATGGGTTCGATCAGCGTCGGCGATGGTCTGCGCAGCCTGTTGGAGACATCCGCTCTCATCGGTTTGGGTGGTGTTGTGGGCGTAGTCTGGTTTAGAATGGCCGGGCCGCTGGTTGTGGGCCAGACCAGCCTGGATTTGTGGTCTTTGGTGGCGGTGGGGATCTTCCTGGGGGTAGTTGCCAACGTGTTGATCATTGCCCTACGGGTCGCCCTGCGCCGCGGTTGGTCACGGCTTTGGCTGAATTGGGTGTTGCTGGCTGTTTTTATGGCCGGGTTCCTCGTCTCGCTAAATGTGCCGGAATCGCCCTTCATTGCTTTGCGTTCGCTGCCGACGGTGGGCCGGTTGACTCAACTCTTTCAGCCGGAGGAAGGCACTGGTCGGGTGCGGGTGCTCATTTGGGACGGCGTGCTAAAACTGATAGCGCCCCACGAGCCGCTAGGCATCCCGGGTGAATTCTCCGATCGCTATGATATCATACGTCCACTGATCGGCTATGGCCCCGAGTCAATGTTCAATGCGTTTGCCAAGGTCTATCCCCCCGAGCTAGCCCACGTGGAAAAGCGAGGTAGTTCCGCCGATCGCTCGCACAACGAAACGTTTGACTTTCTGGCCATTATGGGGGTTCTCGGCTTCATTGCTTACTATTTCCTGATGTTCAGTCTCTTCTACTATCTGCTTAAGGCGGTGGGGTGGATTCCCGATGACGCAGCACGGCGCCGGTTGTTGGTGCTGTTGGGCGTGGGCGGTGTGTTAGGCGGTATCATTCCACGCCTGGTAGTAGGAGATTTTGTCTTTTCTGGATTAGGCTTGCCGGCCGGGATGTTGTTGATGATGTTGGTGTATCTGGTCTGGCAAGCATTAGTGGGAGCAACGGAATCCGGACAGGAGGATAGTGGAGGGGATCAGAGTGAGGCAGCCCCTCAAGGGGTAAGCAGCCGCGAGATGTTGCTGCTGCTGGGTATCTTCATGGCTTTGGTGGCGCACTTTGTCGAGGTCCACTTTGTTTTCTCCATCGCGGCTACTTACGTGTATTTTTGGGCTTACGCCGCGGTGGTGGTCGCCTGGATGCGCGGGTTTTCTGAGGCAGGACAGCCATTCGCCGTTGCTGAGGAGAGGACTGGGCTGGACACTATAGACTCGGTGCCTCAACCTGCTGAGCGCTCCACACGCAAGCGGCGCCGGCGCCGGCGGAAGCCAGCTTCCCCGGCGACGAATGGTGCACCGGCACCGGCGGCCACGAAAATTCTGCAGGTTGAGGATTGGGAGACCTGGCTAGGCGTTTTGGGGCTGATGATGGCTATCATCTTGATCGCGATGATCTTTGACTTTGTCACGACGCAATTCGATATCTCACGTGGCAACTTCAGTATGATCTGGATGTTTGCCATCACCTGGGGGTTAGGCCTGGCAGTGGCGCTAGGAGAGGTTGCCATCCGCAAGCCGACCTGGCAAAAGCCGATCAATTGGGGGCGGGCTTTGCTACTTTACGCCGTTACCTCCCTGGGGTATACCCTCTTCTACCTGATGGTCCACCGCTGGCAAATACGACCGCGAAATGTGTCGGCCGCCGATCCGATTCAGGCAGCGATTAAAGGAGCTAATGTCTTTACCGGCGCATTCATCTTGTTTTACGTGTTTGTGGGGCTGCTGGTGCTGCTCACTGCCGCGATGCTGGCGGTACCTTTCTTCCGGCGGCAACAGCCTACCTGGCGGGTTGCCAACTGGTGGCTGTACCCAGTTCTGATCCTGGCGACAGGCGTGGTTATCCTGACCAAGAACGTAGATGTAGTGCGTGCCGATATGTACCTCAAGCAGGGCGAGCAATATCGCAATGCGAGGGAATATGATAGGGCTATTGCGCTCCACGACCGATCTATTCAGTCCGATCCCGATGAGGATTTCTATTACCTTATGTTGGCATTGGACTATCAGCTTAAAGGGCAAGACAATCGCATCTCTGGCGAGGAACGCGCGCGAGCCTGGGCAGAGGGAGAGCGGGTTGCCATCCAGGCGCGCGAGATCAATCCTTACAACCCTGATAACACCGGCAATATGGGGCGCTACTATTTCACCTGGGCGCAGCTCACGTCATCCAACGACCCCCAGCGATCAATTCGATTCCAGAAGGCCCTGGAGTTTTTTGAAAAAGCGACCGTACTCGCGCCTCAAAACGTCGTCTACTACAATTTGTGGGCAAATACCTACTACGTTATGGGTCAGTTTGATCAGGCGGAAAAGATACTCCAGATTTCAGTCGCGTTGGATCCCGAGTTTGATCAGACCCAAATGCTGTTGGGTGACACCTATGCTGCCATGAAGCGGCCGGCAGAAGCCGTCAAGGCGCACCGCAAAGCTATTCTGTTGTCACCTGCTGCCTTTGCTGATCAGTTTCTCGATCAACGTCTCGACTTCTACCTGTCGGTCTCGCAGAAGCCGGCTAGTTCCAGCACGGAGGGTGCAGACCAAGGCGTTACCCCAATACAGGGAATCATATCTGCGTTTGAAGAAGCGCAGTCCTTGTATCCCAACGACGTCTTAATTCCACGGACGTTAGGGCATATCTACGCCCGGATGGGTGATTACCAGAACGCCATCGCCTACTACGAACAGGCTATCAACATGGGCGACAGCAGCGTCCAGACAGCGTTGGCCATGGCTAATACGTATCTGAGCATGAAGGATTATCAGACGGCGGCAAGTGCCTACCAACGTGTGCTTCAGGTGGATCCCCAAAACGTACAGGCGCACAGCAATCTGGGCTATGTTTACGCGCAACTGGGGCGACGGGACGAGGCGATTCAGGAAAACCTCCAGGTGTTGCAGATCAACCCAGACGATTACATCAGTCACCGCAACCTGGTATTGTTATACCGCGATTCCGGCCAGTTGGATGAGGCGATACAACAGGCAAAACGTATGATCGAGGTGGCGCCGGAGAACGAGTTGGGAACTGCCTATCTGTTGCTCGGCAGCCTTTACGAATCATCGGGACAGCCAACGGAGGCGATAGGAGCCTACGAACAAGCCGTGGCCGCCGCTCCCGATCTACCTCAGGCGCAGGTGGCGCTGGGAAATCTCTATCTTCAGCAAGGGAGGACGGAAGATGCGTTGCGAACCTTCCAGTCAGTGGCCCAGCTTACGCCTGATGACTATGCTGTTCACCAACAGTTGGCCCTGATCTACCGCCAATTGGGCAATCACGAAGAGGCGCTGGCTGAAGCCAATCAGGCTTTGAGGCTGGCACCGGAGGATATGCAGGAGTCGTTGCGGCTACTCGTGGCGCAGATTGAAGGTGAGAAAGGTTAACGGGTTGGTACGAAAGGAGTGTATGGGTAGCAAGTACAGGGACATGGGATTTGCCACCCATTGCTCCTCATTCATCACGCATTCACTGATCTGATATGTCTACCTTAATTCTTATCTTTGCCAGTGCTTTGCTCCTCGTCATCGGCGCCACACCCGGGGCCAAATGGGCGGCACTAAAGTTGGGGATTATCGATCAACCGGCCGCGCGTAAGGTCCACACCGCGCCTATCCCTCGCTTCGGCGGCATTGCCATGTACGGGGCCGTCATCGTTGCCTTACTGGTGTTCGGGGAGCGCTTTCGCGTCAATCAGTTGGTGAGTATACTGTTGGGCGCCACCTGGGTCTCGTTCCTGGGCGTGTGGGATGACCGCTGGGGGTTACGCCCGATCCTCAAGTTCTCCGGCCAGATTGTGGGAGCTCTCATCCTGATTGCCACCGGTGTCCAGGTACAATTCCTGCCCTCCAACATTCTCAATTGGATAGTAACGGCTGTCTGGGTGGTAGGGCTGACCAACGCCATCAATTTTCTCGACAATATGGATGGCCTCTCGGGAGGAATTGCGGCTATTGCTTCAGCCTTTTTCTTGCTGATGGCCGTACAAAGTGGGCAATACCTGGTGGGAGCATTGTCCGCGGCGCTGCTGGGAGCCAGCGTGGGCTTTCTAGTGTATAACTTCAACCCTGCCAGTATCTTTATGGGCGATACCGGCAGCCTGTTCCTGGGATTTTTGCTGGCTGCTCTGGGCATCAAATTACGCTTTCCAGGCAATACCGACGTTGTCACCTGGATGGTGCCGGTGATCGTCTTGGGCGTGCCCATCTTCGACACGACGCTGGTCGTCTTTTCGCGCCTGCGGCGTCGGCTGCATCCGGTGACGCCAGGCAGAGATCACACCTCGCACCGGCTGGTGCGAATGGGGTTCACCCAGCGCGAGGCGGTTATGGCGCTCTATCTGGTGGGCGGCACGCTAGGCATGATCGCCGTGTTTGTAACTCAGGCTGATTTGGTTGAAGCCTACCTGTTTGGGGGGGCGGTGTTCCTGGCGGCGTTGTTTGGCATCTGGCGGCTGGAAAAAGTTCCGCTCAACTAATATGCCAATGCCCTTGGGTGTACCTCCCCGCTGGAGAAAAACTCCGAGTTGTAAGGGCAACGCTCCGCTCAATTTTCCCTAAAGGGGAGGTACATCATCGGAAAATTCCACGTGCGGATATTGTGACAAGTAGCAACCCAGTTGTCTGGGTGCTATCTTGCCCTATGTCGAGGTGTTTATTCAGTGAAAACCTTGCAACAAAAAATTGCCGACAAATCAGCACACGTGGCGGTTATAGGGTTAGGATACGTAGGCCTGCCGCTGGCCACTGGATTGGGCAAAGCTGGCTTTCGCGTGCGTGGCATTGACGTCGATCGAAGAAAAGTCGAGACGTTGCAAAAGGGTGTGAGTTACATCCCAGACGTGCCAGGTGAGGATCTGGCCCCCCTCGTCGCCGAAGGGCGCTTGCAGGCCACTGCCGATTATGACGTGCTCAACGAAGTGGATGCTGTGTTCATTTGCGTTCCTACCCCCTTCAATGCGATGCGAGCGCCCGATCTTTCCTTCGTTGAGAGGGCGGCACAGGACATCGCGCTACGGTTGCACGCCGGCCAATTAGTGGTGCTTCAGAGCACCACTTATCCTGGCACCACTGAGGAGTTTGTGCAGCCGATTCTGGAGACATCGGGGCTAAAGGCGGGACAGGATTTTTACCTGGCTTTTTCGCCGGAACGGATTGATCCTGGTAACCGGCAGTTCACCGTGGAAAATACGCCCAAGGTAGTGGGGGGG
This sequence comes from Anaerolineales bacterium, assembly GCA_024643945.1. Next base: position 2,394 of record JAHELX010000256.1, on the reverse strand, counting down.
GTCACACCTCAGTGCGCGCAACTGGCAGGGGATTTGCTGGCCCATCTGACGCCCGAGATTCACCTGGTCTCATCGCCGCGCGCGGCCGAGATGACCAAATTGCTCGAAAACATCTTTCGCAGCGTGAACATCGCCCTGGTCAACGAGCTGACACTGTTGGCCGAGCGTATGAATATTGACATTTGGGAAGTCATCGAGGCAGCCAAAACCAAGCCCTTCGGCTTTATGCCGTTCTACCCTGGCCCCGGCGTGGGTGGTCATTGTATCCCTGTCGACCCGTACTACCTCTCGTGGAAGGCTCGCGAGTATGATTTCTATACCAAGTTTATCGAGCTGGCAGCCGAAGTGAACAGCGATATGCCGTATCACACGGTGCAAAAGGTGATTCAGGGACTCAACCAGCAAAGTCGCCCTCTCAAAGAATCGCGCGTACTGGTGCTAGGTGTTGCGTTCAAGCCCAACGTAGACGACGCCCGTAACTCGCCAGCCGAACGCGTGATTGAGCTTTTGCTGAAAGAGGGGGTACAGGTTAGTTATCACGATCCCTACGTGCCCCACTTCCACGTAGGCGGCGACGTTTTTCTGCGCGAGGGGGTGTACTTTGACTCGGTGCCGCTCACGCCTGAGATACTGGAGCAGGCTGATTGCGTGCTCATTGTCACGGGGCACGCCAGGATAGATTATGGCTGGGTTGTGGAACACGCGCAATTGGTGGTGGATACGGTGAATGCCACCCGGCGGGTGGGTGATGGGCGTGCCAAAATCGTCCGACTGGGTGGAACGAGCTGAGAACCTTTTGAGTCCTACAGGTTATAGCTACCCTTGCGAAGGTTGCGAATTACCTTGCTAACACAGCAGTTTTCAGCAGGCGAAGCCATTTTCACTCTGAAAACTCTTACCAACCTTCGCAAGGGTTATCTGGCCTGGTTCTTACCGCAAGATTAGGATTTTGACTCTGTAATGAAAGGGAAGGAAATGCGACCGATCGCTTTTATGCTAGGCATTGTAATTCTGGTCTTAGGCTTGGGGGCCTGTAGTGGCCCAGCGCAGCAGGCGGGCGGTGCCAGCCAGGCAAACGGGTGCAACGCCGATCCGCGTCCGCTGGCCAACGTCGAGGCAGCGCAGCGCAATGACTACTACAGCAGCCCCCCGGAGATGACCATAGACCCGGCCAAAATCTACCGTGCGACAATTCGAACCTCGCGGGGTGATATTGAGCTGGAGTTAGACGCCACCGATGCCCCCCAGACTGTCAATAATTTTGTCTTCCTGAGTTGTCAGGGTTTTTACGATGGGCTTACCTTCCATCGCTACGAGCCAGGCTTCGTCATCCAGGGGGGGGATCCCCTGGGACGTGGGGACGGCGGTCCCGGCTACGTAGTGCCAGCCGAGGTTGGGCTACCGCATGTCGAGGGAGCAGTGGCCATGGCTCGCCTGTCTGACCAGGTCAATCCTCAGCGCGACTCCAGCGGGAGTCAATTTTACATAACTCTAGCTCCTACTCCGTTCCTGGATGGCGCTTACACTGTTTTCGGGCAAGTTGTAGGGGGAATGGATGTGGTGCAGGCGATCAGAGCTGGTGACAAAATCGAGCGAGTTGTCATCCATTAATAAAGCCGTCTCAAATGCTCACGTCGCTCGCATGTCGGCATCCAGCACAATGTTGATCCATCCAATCAATCTCCCGGGGTTTCCCGTCGCAACTTGCCCGTTCATTTGCTTTCTGCTACCATGCCCCAAGGGATTGAGAGAGCAGAGATCAGGCGGTGAGGCATCAGATGATCAAGGACGAAGAGGGATTGTCTGTTGTTTTCATCTACCTCGTACTCCTTACTTTCCCACTCCCTGATTATGAACTGGATAGGTAAACTTTGATGAATGCACGTCGGAAGGTGATTCTCACCCGGCGGCGACGCGACCGTCGCCATAGCCATCGTCCCAATTTCTTCGTGTGGCTGCTGCGGATCGTGGCGGCTTTGATTCTGCTGGTCTTGTTTTTCAATGCCAGCGCCGTCTTAGCAGCCGTGGGAACTGTCTTTGGCATTTACTCCTACTATGCCCAAGACCTGCCTGACCCACACGCCATTGAGACCGAGCAAGAGAATTTTGAGACTACCAAGATTTACGACCGGACAGGCAAGGTACTTCTGTACGAGGTCTTCGATCCGCGCCTGGGTGACCGCGAGTACGTGACGCTCGACCAGATACCACAGCATTGCATCGACGTCACCGTTGCCCTGGAGGACAAAAGCTTTTGGGAAAACCCTGGCTTCGACCCGGAAGGCATTGCCCGCGCTTTTTGGCAGAACTTACAAGGGGGAACCATCCAGGGCGGTAGCTCCATCACCCAGCAATTGATCAAGAACATCATCATTGACCCCGATGAGCGCGTCC
>JAHELX010000010.1 GCA_024643945.1 Anaerolineales bacterium | reverse complement strand
AATGCCACAAAAATCTGCCGACGAGTCAACCCTGGCGCACCAAACGCTCCAAGAGGCCGTGGTTGATCATCTTCGCAACTTGATCCTGAATCGCCAACTCTTGCCTGGCGAACGGTTGGTGCAGAGCGAGCTTGCCGAACGATTGGGCGTGAGCCGTACCCCAATCCGCGAGGCCCTGCACAGGCTTACCCACGAAGGCTTTGTAACGTTTTCCTCTTACAAAGGGGCTGCGGTCGCTGAGTTTTCACCATCGGAACTGGAGGAGATATACACGGTCCGCAGCGCCTTGGAGAGCCATGCGGCCTACCTGGCAGCCACGCGCATCACCGAAGACGAACTGGAGCAATTGGAAACCCTGCTGCACCAGATGGAGAAGACGTTTCACCAGGGGGACTTCTCACATTTGCTCGAAGTTCACCACCAGTTTCATGCCAGTGTTTACGCTGCCGCACACCAACGGCGGCTGTATGACCTCACCATTCAATACTTAGCCCTGTGTGACGTCTACCAGCGAATGGCCCTCAGCCTGGGACGAGGGGCCAAGAACCCGGTTGTCGAGCACAAAGAGATCCTGGAGACTCTGCGGCGACGCGACGCCGATGCGGCTGGTCATCTAATACGCATCCATCTGCAATTGACGGTCTCTGAGCTGCAAGAGCTCTTCCACAAAGAACAGAGCGATGGAGGTGCAATAGAAAGTTAGCAATACGCGAAGTGCCAGTTAACCCAGGAGATAAGGAGGCCCAATGAACCGATCAGCATCTTAAGACCTTACAGCATCTGAACTTCTCAATTACTTCAATTTTGGCGACAATCAAGGAGGAGATCCAATGAAGAAATCAGTATGTTTCCTGATGCCCTTGCTGGTACTGGGTTTGGTACTGGCAGGGTGCGGCCCCGCCGCGGCTCCCGTGGAACCACCAGCCGCAACCGCTACAGAGGCTATAGCCCCTGCCGGAACTACACCGACAGAAGCTCCCAGCGCGGCGGCTGAACCCAAAGCTATAACGATGCAGATGCGCGCGAATGATCCCCGCAGTATTGATCCGCAACGAGCCATTGACAGCAGGGATTGGATGCTATTGACTCCGTTGCTGCCCCACCTGATAGAAGCGAATGCAGAAACAAATGAAATCATGCCAGGCATGGCCAAGAGCTGGGATGTCTCTGAAGATGGCCTGGTGTATACGTTCCATCTCCTTGAAGGGGTGCCGTGGGTACGCTATAATCCCGACACCGGAGCGGTCGAGCAAGTGGTGGACGAAAATGGCAACGTGCGCAACGTGACAGCCAACGATTTCGTCTACGGCTTTCTGCGCGCGCTCGACCCCGAAACAGCATCCCCCGCAGCCTATATTCTGGCGCCCTATGTCGTAGGCGGCTCTGAGTTCAACAGCGGAGAGGGCAGCCGCGAAGACGTAGGGGTTAAGGCCGTCGACGACTACACCTTCCAGGTCACAGCACCGGAAAAGATCGGCTTTGCCCTTGGCATCTACAGCATCATCAACACCAGTGCCACCCCCGAGTGGGCCATTAAGGACAGCGGCGATGCCTGGACCGAACCTGAGAGCATCAATACCTACGGTCCTTTTGCCCTCAAAGAGTGGGTTCATGAGAGCAGCATGACCTTCGTCAAGAACCCCTTCTGGCCCGGCTCCGAAGGTATTCGCCAGGCGGGGCTGGACGAGATCACCTTCCGGTTTATCGACGAGGTCGTTGGACTTCGGGAATACGAGGCCGGCAACATTGATATCACGCTTGTCCCTGGCGATCAAATCGAGCGTCTACGCACGGATTCCAACCTGGGCTCGCAACTGAAGATTGCGCCTTGGGTGTGCACTCAGGCCTGGGGATTCAACACCCAAAAACCCCCGTTTGATAACGTCCACATCCGCCGCGCGCTCAACTACGCCGTCGATCGCGAGTCCCTGGTCAAGGATGTCCTGGCTGGTGGCCAGATCCCGGCCTCCTTCTTTACGCCTCCTAGCATTGCCATGGCCCCATCAGCAACGGACGCCGCAGCCCTCGGCATTCGGTTCGATCTGGACAAAGCCAAGCAGGAACTCGAACTGGGGCTGAAAGACCTGGGCCTGGCATCCGCTGATGAATTGCCCCCCATCACCGTGGAGTTTGGCACATCCCAGGAACTGAGCGCCGTTGCCCAGGCACTCCAGGCTATGTGGCAGCAAACGCTCGGCATCCAGGTCGGACTGTCCCAGATCGATAACACCGTTTACTGGTCCAAGCAGGAAGAGGATGCAGGCCAGATCTTCCGCGCTGGTTGGTGTCCCGATTACAACGATACCAACAACTATCTACTGGACGTCTATCGGTCCGACTCCATCTATAACTATGGAAAATGGACTAACCCGGACTTTGACAAACTCGTAGATGAAGCGCGTGTGGAGACCGATCCGGCAACTCGGCTAAAGTTGTATACCCAGGCCGAGCAGCTCTTGAACGTAGAGGATGCCGGGACGATGACGCTCTACTATCCGGTTCAAGCTCAACTGACCCAACCCAATATCCAGCGAACCTATGCTTACAATGTAGAACACTTTTGGGATTGGGACGTCGTTGAGTAATCCCGGCTATCCGGGGCACGGCCAAGGCCGTGCCCCGGATAGCAAATTTACTTATCTCCCCCAGCATCCCAGATCATAGGAGCCAGATGTGGCCAGGTTTATTGTCCGGCGAATCTTATGGATGTTTCTGGTACTATTTGCCATTTCGCTGATCACCTTTGCCTTGATGCATGCGGTTCCCGGTGGCCCTTTTACTCTGGAAAAACGACTTCCGGCAGCAATCGTCGAACAGCTTAACGCCAAATACAATCTCAACGCCCCCTTGTATATCCAATATATCGACTTTATGCGGGATATTGCCATACCTATCGTGACCACCGGCGAGCAGTCCAAGTATCTCGATCATCAATATCTCATCAACATGCCACTTTCCACCGGCGACAATGCCACGCTGCGCTGGATGAACTTTGGTCCTTCCTATAGAACCTTCGGTCGCACGGTTAGCGATATTTTCCGCGACAATCTACCAGTTTCTATGCAGCTAGGAGCCATGGCGTTCCTGGTAACCGTCACGATTGGTATCCCCCTGGGCATCATTTCTGCCCTCAGACGCAACACATTGACTGACTATGCCGCGATGAGCGCTGCCGTTCTAGGTGTTTCTGTGCCCGTGATTATTCTTGCGCCGGTCCTGCAATATGTGTTGGGTGTGCAGTTAAAATGGCTGCCGGTAAGCGGTTGGGGCGAACTGAAGCAGGTGATTCTACCCGCCTTCGCGCTCGGCATTGCCGATGCTGCCTTGGTCGCGCGCCTCACCCGTGCCAGCCTGCTACAAGTTCTCAACCAGGACTACATTCGAACTGCAAGAGCCAAAGGCCTGTCCGAGCGCAGAGTCATCACGGCGCACGCTTTGAAAAACGGATTGATCCCCATCGTGACTGTACTCGGCCCTATGCTTGCTTACCTATTAACTGGAACGTTCGTCGTAGAGACGATCTTTGGCATTCCAGGTATGGGCAAATTTTTCGTGACCAGTGTTTCCGGCCGGGACTATCCCGTAATTATGGGCACAGTTTTGCTTCTCGCCATGTTTCTCGTCGTCGCCAACACAGTTGTCGACCTCATCTATCTCTGGCTTGACCCGCGTATTCGACATGAATAGCCCACAAAACGAAATGACAACTTCATCAGTCAAACCTGAACACCTGACTGGCATGGCTGAAATCCAACAGCCAGCCACGATTCGCAGCAGGAGCTTGACCTCTGACGCCTTTCGCCGATTGAGTCGCAACCGGGCTGCGATAATCGGTACCATCATTATCATTCTGAACATTCTGGTTGCCCTCTTTGCCCCGATCATTGCACCGAAATCGTTTGACGATGCGACTCTTGCCGATTCCAATGGCACCCCCGTCTGGGTGACCAGGGTCTTCCCCGGCATGAAACCCAGGGAAGAGGGCGGATATGTCAAGATTAGTGACAGCTATCTGCTGGGAGCAGACAGACTTGGACGGGATTTGCTGAGTCGCATCGTTTACGGTGCTCGTATTTCTATGGGCGTAGCCATTGTGGGGCCGCTGATCAGCATAATGGTTGGGTTGATTGTCGGACTTGTGGCCGGATACAAAGGCGGCAAGACGGACAATCTGCTGATGCGTTTTGTTGACATCATGTACGCTTTTCCGACTTATCTACTCATCATTCTATTGATGGCAGTTTTCCGGGCCGGTTTCAGTCAGCTCGAACCTGGCACACCGGCTTACGCGCTAAGCAAGTTGGATGCAGCCATGGGGGGGCTGCTGTTCATCTTTATCGGTATTGGCCTCACGGCATGGATGGGCGCCGCGCGCCTGGTGCGCGGACAGGTTCTATCAGTGCGGGAAAACGAGTATGTCCTCGCCGCGCATGCCCTCGGTGCACCGTCAACCAGGATAATTCTGCGGCATGTACTTCCTAATATCATCGGGCCGTTGATTATCACCGAAACATTGGCCATTCCAGGCTACATATCCTATGAAGCCTTTCTCAGTTTCATCGGGCTGGGCGTGAACCCACCTACTCCGAGTTGGGGCAGCATGATTGCAGACGGCGCACAGGTTATTCAAACCTATCCGAATCAGGCGCTTTTTCCGGCCCTGGCGTTATTCTTGCTGATGTTCGCCTTCAACTTCATGGGGGATGGGCTGCGCGATGCTTTCGATCCAACGCTGCAAGGGCGAGAGTGACACGCCCCCGGGCAAAGCTGTTCACAACTTGCACCAATTGCAGGCCAGGCTGTTATCCTTGAAAAGCTGAGCCATTACGAAAATAGCTGGAGAGACACTCTTATGAAACAAGACCTAGATTACTTGATGGAAGAACGTGGGCTGAACGCGCTCGTCGTCGCAGGGAAAATGTACGGCAACCCCGCCATGACCTACATGGCCAACGGTGCGCCAGTTATAAGCGGCTACCTGATCAAGAAGCGAGGCGAGGAACCCCTGTTCCTGTGCTCGCCGATTGAACGAGAGGAGGCCGTTGCCAGCGGGCTCACCGTCGTGACCACGAACAAGTATGACTATGAGGCGATCCTGCGCCAGAAGACTGACCGGCTGGCTGCAGTCGTCGAGTTATACCGCCGGGTATTTGCCGACCTGGGTGTGAGCGGAAAAGTAGGCTTTTACGGGATGGCCGACCAGGGCAGCGCGTGGAAGCTGCTCAGCGCATTGGATGAACAAGTGGAAGGTGTCGAGATCCACGGTGATTTTGACCCAACGCTGATTGACATGGCCCGCGCCACCAAGGACGCCGTAGAGGCCGAGCGCATTCGCCAGGTGGGGCAGCGCGCCGCAGGGATTATGGGACAGACCATCGAGTTTTTGAAATCACATCAGGTCAAAGATGGAACGCTGGCGCAGGCCGACGGCACGCCACTGACCATCGGGCGCGTGCACCAGGAGATCGGTCGTTTCCTTGCCGAGCAACAGTTGGAGGTCCCCGAAGGGGTCATCTTCGCCATCGGACGCGACGCTGGCGTTCCCCACAACAAGGGAAACCCAGAGGATGTGGTGATGCTGGGCAAGAGCATCATCTTTGATTTTGGTCCGCGTGAGGCTGGTGGCGGCTACTACTTCGACATGACTCGCACCTTCTGCCTGGGGTATGCACCACCCGAGGTCGAGAAAGCCTACGAGGATGTATACGACTGCATGCAAATGCTCATCGGGGCTTACCAGGTGGGGACCGCAGTACGACATTACCAACGCATGGCTTGCGAGTTTTTTGAGAGTCGGGGTCATCCCACCATCGGCGGCAATACCAGGACCGAGAGCGGCTTCGTGCATGGGCTGGGCCATGGGATAGGACTGGCGATTCACGAAGAGCCGTTCTTTTCCGACGCACCCTCCAATATCAATGTGCTTCAGCCCGGGCATATTTTCACCTGTGAGCCAGGGCTGTATTACCCCGACCGGGGGTTTGGTGTCCGTCTCGAGGACGTGATTTGGATGGATTCCGACGGCGCGCTTCAGGGCCTGAGCGACTTCCCGAAGGAGTTGGTAATAAGAATGTAGTGACTGCTATGCCTGATTATACACCCATCCCAAACTACGAAGACCGGGTTAGAAAAGTACAAGCCGCTATGGCCGAGGCGGGTGTTGATCTCGTCATTCTCAACTTCTCGGCCAATTTCACCTACCTCACCGGTATCCCTTACGCCCGACCCAATCCGACAGGAGATGCTTTTTCCCACGATTGGCTGCGGGCGGCGATACTTAGCCTGGAGCGCGGACCGATCCTGGTTACCAGCGGAGAGATTAGCGAATTTGAAGGCCGCGCCGCGACCCGACCCTGGATCGTGGACGCACAGGGTTACGATGGAATGCGCGATCCTGTGGAAACAGCCCAAGTGCTGCTGTCGCAATTCGGGCACCCGGCCCGCGTGGCCATCTCGGAACCGATGTGGGCCCGGGCTGCCCTGGCCTTTCAGTCCGCCCTTACCCAGGCCAGTTTCACCCTGGCCGAGCCCCTATTCTGGACGCTACGCCAGATCAAAGACGCATACGAATTGGCCTGTATGCAGGAAGTAGCATCCAGGACCGATAAGGTATTTGGCGCTGCGCTCAAGATGATGAGACTCGGCGTCACCATCCAGGACATCACCGACGAGATCAACGCGCAGATGCTCCGAATGGGTGCCTCTGGAAACGCATTTCCAAGTACCGTCATTTTTAACGGGCCGGGATTCGAGGGCCGTGGCGGCCCCGATAAATTCGTGCCACTCCAGCCCGGCTGTATGGTGGCTTTTGACTTTGGCATAGTGTACAATGGCTACTGCTCTGACTTTGGCCGGAGTGTCATCGTGGGCGCGCCAAAGCCGGAATTCCTTCGGCACTACCAAATGCTGAAGGAGGCCAGGCAAGCTGCAGAGGATCGCATCCAGCCCGGTATACCCGGGTGTGAGGTTCACGAAGAAATCCACCGCGTGTTTGCCAACTATGGGTGGGAGAAAGAGGGTCGAGACCTGTTTGGCCATAACCTGGGCCTGGATGTTCATGAACCTCCCTACATCTCTTCCTGGGATTCAACTCCTCTGGCCGAGGGTATGGTCCTGACCGTAGAGCCGCGAGCCTACCGCAACGGGATTGTCGGGGGGCGGATTGAGGATATGATCCGCGTCACCGCCGACGGGGCCGAAGCGTTGACCCGATTCTCTCTGGAGGATTTGGTTATCCAGTAGTGTCGTCAAAGGGCGCAAGCTTTGATCGCTGGAACTGTTTTTGATGTAAAAAAATTCTCCATTCACGACGGTCCGGGAATTCGCACCACGGTTTTCCTCAAAGGATGTCCTCTCACTTGTTGGTGGTGCCACAATCCCGAGAGCCAGGCCCGGGCGCGGGAACTGGTATTCCGAGAGAATCGCTGCATCCGTTGTGGTGCTTGTGAGGCGACTTGTTCGCAGCAGGCGATCTCCTCAAACGGTGATTTTATGGTCACCGATGGCGAAAGCTGCACGCTCTGCGGGGACTGCGTTGAAGTCTGCTACGCCGAAGCGCGCGAGATCGTGGGCCGGGAAATGACGGTGGCCCAGGTGATGACCGAAATCGAGCGAGACATCGTCTTCTACGACGAATCGGGTGGAGGGGTGACCTTTTCTGGCGGAGAGCCCCTGCTGCAGCGAGATTTCTTGCTGGCCCTGCTCCGGGCTTGCCGGGAGAGGGAGATTCACACGACCCTGGATACCTGCGGCTTTGCCAGGTGGGAAACATTGGACAGCATACGGGGGTATGTGGATCTGTTTCTATACGATCTCAAGCTGATGGATGATGCCAGACATCGCAAGTTCACCGGGGTGTCCAACGAGTTGATCCTGCAGAATTTGCAGGCGCTTTCGCGGCGGGGGCACGACATTGTTCTACGTGTGCCCATCATCCCCGGCATCAACGACGACGACGAAAACCTCCATCAGGTAAGCGCCTTTGCGGCTGCCTTGCCCCACCTGAATCGGATAGACATTCTGCCTTATCACCAGACAGGTACCGAAAAGTATCACCGCCTGAACAAGGCTTACGGCTTGTCCGAAGTCCGCCCTCCTTCAGAGGGCAGGATGGCTGAGATCGTAGAGATGATTAAAGGATTTGGTCTGCAAGTGAAAATAGGAGGGTGACACCATGTCCACGAGCGAAAGAGTTTCCCGGCTAAGGAAGCAAAGCCTCGATGCCATCCCCAGCATTTCGACCGAGAGAGCAGAACTGATGACCGAATTCTACCGGCAGGATTTAGGCCCGGTGTCTGCGCCTGTGCGTCGTGCTCTTGCCTTTCAGTATCTGCTGGAACACAAAACCATTTGCATCAACGAGGGCGAACTCATCGTCGGCGAAAAAGGTCCCGCTCCCAAGGCTGCGCCGACTTATCCCGAGCTGTGTTGTCATAGCCTGGAAGACCTGGACATCCTAAATTCCCGCGAGAAGATCTCCTTCTCCGTCAGCCCCGCGGCCCGCCAGGTGTACCAGGAAACCATTATCCCCTTCTGGCGGGGCAAGACCATGCGCGAGCTTATCTTTCAGGAGATGACGGAGGAATGGAGAGCGGCATATGAGGCCGGCGTTTTCACCGAATTCATGGAGCAACGCTCTCCCGGCCATACCGTCCTGGACGACAAGATTTACCACAAGGGGTTTATCGACTTCAGGCAGGATATTCAACATAGCCTGGAGCGCCTGGATTTCTTTAACGACCCCGAGGCCTACGACAAACAAGAACAACTCAAAGCCATGGACATCTGCGCCGACGCTTTGATCCGCTTTGCCGAGCGTCACTCAGAAAAAGCGCGCGAGCTGGCGGGGCATGAGCCGGACCCGGGGAGAAAGCAGGAACTGGAACGCATCGCCGAGGTTTGTTCCCACGTCCCCGCCCACGCCCCGCGAGATTTTTGGGAGGCGCTACACTATTATTGGTTCGTTCACCTCGGCGTCACCATAGAGCTCAACCCCTGGGACGCCTTCAACCCCGGCAAGCTGGATCAGCACCTGTATCCCTTTTACAAGAAGGGGTTGGCAGAAGGGACGCTCACCCGCGAGCAGGCCCAAGAACTGCTGCAGTGTTTCTGGATCAAGTTCAACAACCAGCCAGCGCCGCCCAAAGTTGGGGTCACTGCCGCCGAAAGCAGCACGTACACCGACTTTGCCCAGATCAACATAGGAGGCGTCAAGCCGGATGGGTCCGACGCGGTCAATGAGGTCAGTTTTTTGATCCTGGACGTGATCGAGGAAATGCGGCTGTTACAGCCCAGTTCATCGATTCAGGTCAGCAAGAAGAATCCCGACAGGTTCATCAAGAGAGCGGCCAAAATCATCCGCACCGGCTTTGGACAGCCCTCAGTCTTCAACACCGACGTCGTGGTCCAAGAGATGATCCGCATGGGCAAATCCGTCGTAGACGCCCGCTGCGGCGGCACCAGCGGCTGCGTGGAGACCGGTGCCTTTGGTAAGGAGAATTACAACCTGACCGGCTACTTCAACATGCCCAAGGTGTTGGAGATCACCCTCAACAACGGCTTCGACCCCCGAACTGGCCGCAGGATTGGGCTGGAAACAGGAGACCCTACCCAATTTGAGACCTTTGAAGACTTGTTCGAGGCTTACCAAAAGCAGCTAAACTGCTTTGTGGACATCAAGATACGCGGCAACAATGTCGTCGAGCGGCTCTACGCCCGATATATGCCGGCGCCCTTCCTTTCGCTGCTGATTGACGACTGTATCGCCAAAGGCAAGGATTATCACGACGGCGGCACGCGCTATGACACCAGCTACATTCAAGGGGTGGGCCTGGGCACGATGGCCGATGCGCTGACGGCCATCAAATATCACGTCTTCGACCAGAAGACACTCACGCTGGAGGAATTGCTGGCTACCCTGCAGGACAATTTTGAGGGGCACGAGCGGGTGCGCCAGATGCTGCTCAATAAAACACCCCGGTACGGTAACGATGACGACTACGCGGACGAGGTGATGGTATCTGTGTTCAATGCCTATTTCAATGCCATCGACGGCCGCAAGAACACCCGGGGCGGAACTTACCGCATCAACTTACTTCCGACCACGGTTCACGTCTACTTTGGATCGGTGATTGGAGCCACTCCCGACGGACGAAAAGCCGAGCTGCCCCTCTCCGAAGGCATTTCGCCGGTGCAGGGCGCAGACCGGCGTGGCCCGACGGCAGTCATCAAGTCAGTGGCCAAGATGGATCACGTGCGCACCGGGGGTACGCTGCTCAACCAAAAATTCACCCCCCAGTTGTTTCAAAACGATGAAGGCCTGGACAAGTTGGTGCAACTGATACGAACTTATTTCAAGCTCGATGGTCACCACATCCAGTTCAACGTGGTTGACGCTGGCACACTGCGAGCTGCGCAGCAGAACCCCGAGCAGTACCGGGACTTGATCGTCCGCGTGGCTGGTTACAGCGACTATTTCTGCGACCTGGGCCAAGCCCTGCAAGACGAAATCATCGCCCGGACAGAGCACCAGTTATTTTGAAGTAAAGGTCTCATTCATTTCAACCAGGGGTCCAGCGCGTCCCGCACGCCATCCCCAATCAGGTAGATCGATAGTGTAGCTAGAAAGATGAAGAGGCCAGGCGCCAACACCAGCCAGGGAGCGTCGGTGAAGTTACCCAGCGAACCCTGCATCATGTTGCCCCAGCTTGGCAGCGGCGGGCCGATACCCACCCCTAGATAACTCAGGCCAGCCTCGGCAATGATGGCCCCGGCGATGTTAAAGATGCCGGCCACAATGACAAGCGAAGACACATTGGGCAGCAAGTGGCGGAACATGATGCGCCAGACCGAAGCGCCCAGCGCCCGGCTAGCCATGATGTAATCCTGCTCCCGGATCGAGAAGATCTGGCCCCGAATCAGCCGCGAGATACCCATCCAACTGAAAATCCCTAACAGGAGAGCCAATCCTTCCGGGCCGGGTTGGAAGATACGCGATAAGATGATGAGCAGAAACAGCAGAGGAATACTGCCCAGTGTCTGGATGATCGCGTTGACTATGTCGTCGACGAAGGTGGCTGCATAGTAGCCGCTCAGCAGGCCCATAAACACGCCCAGCGTCATGGATAGCCCGGCCACATAGGCCCCGATACGTAAGGAAATTCGACCGCCGTAAATACCTCGAGCGAACACATCCCGGCCGGCTTCGTCGGTCCCCATCCAGTGACATTTGCCCGGCCCGGCCGCCAGGCATTCGCGCACACCGGTCGCCGAATCCGAAAGTATTTCGCCCCACATAGACCAGGAACAGCCACCAGCCTGGCAGGTCGCAGTGAACTGCTGGAATTTGGGCCAGGCCTGTGCCGCCCAGGTGGGCGGTTCGCTCCGATGGAGCAGGTCGGTAGCCAGCGGGTCGAAGCCCAAAGCATATTGGGCCAGCAAAGGCGCGGCCAGGATGATGACGATCAAGAACACCAATAGGGCGATGGCCGCCATCGTGATCTTGTCGTGGAACAGCTTAGTCGCTACCGCGCCCCAATAGGTTTGCTCCTTGATCCCCTGGCGGGGTTCATCCGTCGCTTGAGGTACAATGGTCGTAGTTTGACTCATAGCTCATACTTCACCCGGGGATCGACGAAGCTGTACAGAATATCCACCATCAAGACGCCCATGATGCCAAAAAAGGAGGTGATGACAAAGAGTCCCATCATGACCGGGTAGTCCCGGCTGTTGATGGCTGTCACTGCCAGGCGCCCCATTCCAGGCCAGGAGAAGACCAACTCGAACAGGATCGAACCGGATAGAAAGAGGAGAAAGATGCCGCTCAGGCCGGTCACGAAGGGTAACATAGCGTTGCGCAGCACATGGCGCACGATGACCCGCCGCTCAGGCAAGCCTTTGGACCGGGCCGTCCTGACGTAGTCCTCGTTCAATACCTCCAAGATCTGGAAGCGGAGAATGCGCGAGATGGTGATCCAACCTCCGATGGCAGCGACCACGGCAGGTAGGATGAGATGATGCAGCCGGTCCAGCAGCGACCCCCCGTCGATGCTCTGCATACCACCCAGCGGCACCAGGTTCAGATAACCGCCCAGGATGATGAGCAACAGCAGGCCAATCCACCATTCGGGTACGGTGTTAATCACCACGGTGGTGATGCGGATGGCGTGATCCGGCCAGCGTCCCCGGTTCAACGCGGAGTAGATGCCGGCCGGGATACCCACTGCCACGCTGATGATCAGGCTGGTGAAACCGAGCTGGAAGGTGGCCGGTATGCGCTGCGCGATCAGGTTAATCACCGGTTCGCCGGCGAAATGGAAGGAGCGGCCAAAGTCGAGACGCAAGATACCCCGCCCACACTTACTGGCGTCGTCGACACATTGGCCACTCTGCCAGGCCTGGCCGTTGGGAAACAGGCTAAACCAGTCCTCGCCAGCCAGCCAGGCCACGTACTGCACCAGCACCGGGCGGTTCAGCCCATACAGTTGGAGCAGGCGCTCATAGTCGGCGCCGCTGCGCTGGGGATTGTTTTGGAGAAATTGGAGCGGCCCGCCGGGTGCCAACTGGTAAACGCTGAAGCCAATCAATGTCGCCAGCCACACCAGGAATATGGATTGCAGGCCGCGCCGGACCAGATATCTGGCTAGCCCCTGTCTCACTTTGCCGGCCCCCCTTCGATGTACCAGTCTTCGAAGTTCCAGCCGATACCCAGCGCTGTGGGCTCGATGCCCTGGATGCGCTTGTTTTGGCCGCTCCACGCCTTTTCGTAGAACAGGAAGATGTAGGGTGAATCTTCGGCGATGATTTGCTGGATCTGCTGATATTTCTGCTTGCGCACCTGGGAATCGTAGGTGGCGCCCGCTTGCTTGAACAGATCTTCCACATTCTTGTTGATGTAGGCGACCGAGTTCAATTGGGGAATGTTACTCTCAGACCAAAGGGTGTACATGATCTGCGGGTCGATAGGGGATTGCCAGGCGCCCAGGTACATATCCCAGTCGGGCTGCTGGGCCTGGACGGCTTGCAGGTAGCTGGCCCACTCCATGGCCTGGATATTAACCTCGATCCCCACGTTGCGCAGGTCATTCTGAATGGCGACAGCGATTAGCTCTCGAGTCTGGCTGGTATTAGGCCCGTAGATCAACTTCAGCGTTAGCTGCTGGCCGTTCTTGTCCACCAGCTTGCCGCCCTGTAAGGTATAGCCGGCCTGGCCGAAGGCCGCCAGGGCTTTGTTCTTGTCGTACTGGTAGCAGGGCACATCCGGATTGTAGACCCAGGAAGTGTCGGGATACAGGGAACAAAGCCGCCTGGCCTGGCCCAGCATCACCTGATCGGTCAGCAACTGCTTCTGAACGGCATAGTTGAGCCCGTGGCGCACGTTAATGTCGTGGGTCGGGAAGCCCTCGCGCATATTGAGGCCGACGTAACTCCACAGGGCAGTGGCGGGCCACCACTCATAGACAGTGATGTTGTCCAGTTTGCGCGCTTCCGCCAGCTTGTCCGGCGTGATGGGGCCGGTGTCGGTTTCGCCGGTCTTCATTTTTTCGTAGGCGACATCCTGATCGGGCACGATCTGGATGGTATAGCTGTTGAAGTTGGGTGCGCCGTGGTACCAATAATTCGGGTTGGCCTCGAAGATGGCGTACTGATCCCGCTGCCACTCCTTCAGCGTGTAAGGGCCGGACACCACACTGGGGCTGTTGATTTCTGGATTTTTCTCCGGGTCGCTCCAACTCAGATTCTCCCAGATATGCTTGGGTAGAGGGGTAATCAGGCCGGACATCTGCCCCAGGGCCGGGGCGTATACCTCGCCGATCTTGATCTGTAATGTGTAATCGTCCAGGGCTTCGTAAGAGGTGATGAAGTCGAGTTGTGACAGATATGGAAATGCGTTCTTCGGATCCTTCACCTGATCATAAGTCCATTTGAAATCCTGGGCAGTCAGGGGCTGGCCATCGCTCCACTTGATATTCTTGCGCAGATGGAAGGTGAAAGTCAAACCGTCTTCCGAAATAGAGTAACTCTCGGCCATGTTGGGGATGTATGCCAGCGTGTTGGGGTCCAAGCGCAGCAGGCCGCCGGTATACACCATAGCCTGATAGCTGAGGGATTGCGTATCGGTGGTCAGATAGGGGTGAAAACTGACCGCATCGGAGGTGGCCACGTCATGGTACTCTCCGCCGTGGTGGGTGCGCGGCGTGCTTACGTCTTCATTACTGGTCACAGTGGTGCCCGGTTGAAGGGCCTTGGCTTGGGCGGCCTCCGATTGCTCGATTACCGCCTGTTGAGTAGCCGCAGCCGTGCCCTCAGCGGTGGGTGTCGCTGCCTGGGTGGGTGGCGACGTCGCTTCCCCGGCAGATGCGGCCGTGGGTGCAGACGTCTGAGTAGCGGCTGGCCCGCACTGAGCTGCCACCAGCGCCGTCACTATCAGGCCCAGCCACAGCCAGCGGCGAGCTTGCGTTATTTGTCTCATTATAGCTCCTCCTCGCAATTCCAAAGTATCTGTACCGTTGGTCTATTGTTTCCTGCACGATCTTGCGAATCCGCCGGGCTCGGGTAACCAAGCGACCTTTGACTCGCAATCATATCACAAACTGCACTAAATCGAAGACATTGACCACGACTGGCCGCGCGCCGAGTGAGCCGAGCAGCGTTTGTCATGCCGGTGACATCGTGACCAGCCTTGATATACCCAACGAACGTGGGTATTCTAAGTAAGGCAGGAGTCGCCGTCCAATTACCTCGGTCGAACCGGCAAGGAAGATTTTCATATCTTGTAAAGCGCGTTTCTGTACGCGCCGTTTTTCGATAGAGCCTTCGGAATCGTAGAAAGGATGCTCAAACCTCACTATAGCACTTCACAAGCCATGTTGTCCTTAAGATAACCTAACATGAACCTTAAGATATTCTTAAAGTCACCGCTGCCGTGAAAGCAATTCCTTGTGTATATTGTGTGCCTCCCCTTTCATTTAGACCCGCCAGCGGACTCAACTCGCACCTGATGGTGCCTGAACTTTCAAATTTCGGCCCCTTCTGTTACAATCGTCTCAGGTTTTTACCTTGAAAAGCAAGACCTGACATCTAAGCATCTACGGAGGATAAAATGCCTGAGATCTTTTGGGTAGTACCGGGGTTTGGGGTGGGGGCGATTCTGTTTGCGCTGTTCATGGCACGGGACGTGTTAAGACGCCCGACAGGAACGCCCCAGATGCTGGAAGTTGGGGGGATGATCTTCGAAGGCGCGCGCGCGTTTCTCCGGCGCCAATACGGCACTATTGCCATGATTTCGGTCCTGGTTGCCCTCATCATGGGTGCACTTTTAGGCGGCCTCGGCGGCCGCACCGGGATCGAGGGAATCGGCCCCTTTGGCGTTGCCTGGCGGACGGCCGTCGCCTTCATGGCCGGGGCCATTTGCTCTGGGATCGCCGGTTTCATTGGGATGTACGTAGCCGTCCAGGCCAACGTGCGATGCGCCAGTGCGTCCCAGCGCAGCCTGGCCGAAGCCATCCTGGTGGCACTGCATGGTGGGGCCGTGTCCGGGTTCCTGGTCGTCGCATTGAGCCTGCTGGGTGTCACTCTGATCTACTTCGCCTATGGGGGGATGAGCCGGCCTGATCTCGCCCCCCAGCTCATCGTCGGGTTCGGCTTCGGCGCGAGCTTCGTGGCCCTGTTCGCTCAGTTGGGTGGTGGCATCTACACCAAGGCCGCCGACATGGGAGCGGACCTGGTGGGAAAGATCGAGGCAGGCATTCCCGAGGACGACCCGCGAAATGCGGCCGTGATCGCGGACCTGGTGGGCGACAACGTGGGGGACTGCGCGGGGCGTGGGGCGGACCTCTTCGAGTCCACCGCCGCCGAGAACATCGGGGCCATGATCCTGGCCACTGCGATCTACGCTGTGACCAAAGACGTCGCCTGGATCCTGTTCCCGCTTGTGGTGCGGGCGTTCGGGCTCCTATCCAGCATGGTCGGCGTCCTCGCCGTCCGGCCGGGGAAGGACGAGAACCCGATGGACGCCCTCAACCGGGGCTACTACATCGCCCTCATCCTCAGCGTTGTCGGGCTGTTGATTTCTGTAGTCACCATGCTGCGGAGTTGGTACCTGTTCGGGTCCGGGATGGTCGGGATCGTGGCCAGCATCGCCGTGATCTACACCGCTCAGTACTACACCGAGGCCCGCTTCCGGCCAGTGATGTCCATCGTCGAGGCCTCCCGGACCGGTCCGGCCACGAATATCGTCGTCGGCACGGCCGTCGGCTACGAGACGACCCTGGCCACCTCGGTAACCATCGGATTGGCGCTGCTCATCGCCTACTTCCTGGGCACGCAGGCCGGGATCCCGGGAGGTGGGCCGTTCGGGACGGCGGTGGCGACCATGGGGATGCTGATGACCTGCCCTTATATCCTGTCCATGGACACGTTCGGCCCCATTACGGACAACGCGAATGGCATTAACGAGATGGCCGGGGCGGGAGAGAAGATCCGCCACATCACCGACCGTCTGGATGCCGTGGGGAACACCACGAAAGCTTTGACCAAGGGCTATGCCATGGTTTCGGCAGGACTGGCGGCCTTCCTGCTCTTCCAGGCCTATCTGAGCCGGGTGGCCTTCCTGCGCAACGCCCCGTTCAGAGACGTCAATCTCGAGCGGGTGGAAGTCTTCGTCGGGGCGCTTTTGGCGGTGATGTTGGTCTATCTCTTCGCCTCCCTGGCGATCCGAGCCGTGGGCCGGTCCGCGGGGAAGATCATCGAAGAAGTCCGCCGCCAGTTCCGGGAAAACCCGAAGATCATGACCGGGGAAGCGCGCCCCGATTATGCACAGGCAGTGGACCTCACGACCCGGGCCGCCCTGCGCGGCATGATCGCCCCCGGGCTCATCCCGGTAGTGGGGCCGGTGATCATCGGCGTCCTCTTTCGCCTGTATAAGCAGTATGACGCGGCGATGGTGGTTGCGGCACTGTTGATGGTGGGCACCATTAGCGGCGTCCTCATGGCTTCGTTCATGAACAACGGCGGCGGTGCCTGGGATAACGCGAAGAAGTACATCGAGGACGGCCAGCTCAAGGATGAGCACGGAAACATCTTGGGCAAGGGGTCTGCGGCCCACGCGGCGGCGGTGGTGGGAGATACCGTGGGCGACCCGTTCAAGGACACGGCCGGGCCGTCCCTGCACGTGCTGGTGAAACTCCTGAGCACGATCACGCTCGTTATGTCTCCCCTGTTCATCTAGACCCGTAGAAGTGCCATAGGGACGCAGGCGCACAGCGCTTTGGCTGAGAATGTACCGGCTGAAAAGTCGTGGGGCCTGCCTGGGCAGCGATGTTTCATGATCTCCACGCCTCAGGTGTAAACGGCCATTGCAGTTGCGTACAGATCGCCCGCCAGCGTTCCGGCATCTCCGGCGTATATAGAAAGGGTACATACCCTAGCTTCAGGTAGGTTTTCAATGCTGGCCGCCGATAGTCCTCGCTATACAGGTGGATATGGCGGTATCCTGCATCAATGAACCGCGCAGTGACAGCGGCAGAGACGGCCATACCTAATCCCTTGCCGGCGTGGGCAGGGTCACCGGCCAGCCAACCCAACTCACCGCAGAAAGGATGCAACCATGTGTGATCGTGCAGGGCCATAGCGGTCGCCACGATTTCGTTGCTCTCCTCGTGGACGGCCATAAACCAGCCCTCTGGCAGAATTCTCAAGAGCCAGGGCCGCAACTTCTCATCATTCCATCCTGGCCAACCCGCCAGTTCCATGACCTGGTAAAAACGGGGCTCATCTCCCTGACAATACGTACGCAATATGTGTCCAGAAGGCAATCGTACAGCAGGTGGGACATTCAGCAGATGCTCCGGCCATACCATCTGCAATTGCGTATAGGGTTCGTTCTCGCTCAATTTTATCTCCGAATTCCCAAGTCTTTCGAACTGACGACGACGGTATCATCACGCTTTAGCCTTCATGCGGCGAATTTACAGACCTTGATGATACTCTCGTGCCGCTGCCTAACGGCTGGATGCGCTTGGCAAGCCCGCTGCCAGATTGGGTATTGATGCCTGATTGTCCAGGCAGCCGTACGCCTTTGCCGCCGGACAGTCAACGCCACGAAAGACCCAGAAAGAATAGGATGAGGAAGATTGTGTCCCACGTACCGTGAAAGACAATGGACAACCACAGGTTCCGACGGCTAGCCAGATACAGCCCCCCCTCAATCAAGCCAATCAAAAAACCACCTATTATGACCGCTCGGTTGAATATTCCATGACCTAAACTGAACATGAGAGAACTCACGATCAGCCCCATTCCCCATCCAACCTTGCCACGACCAAAGAGGTCAACCAGACGATTCAAGACATACCCTCGATAGACTAATTCTTCCCCTACCGCTGCCAGCAGCCATATTCCAATCAAGAGAAACAGGAAATAAAAAAGATTGCCCCGAAGTGAAGCCAGTTCGATGGCTTGGGGTTGTGTCTCACCCGTCAGGTGGAGCAGAAGAGGAGAGATTACCTTTTCACTAAGGTACGCTCCTGCTCCAGCGATTCCACTGCCTATAAGAATGACCTGGGGCCATCGTGTGGGCCGACGGAGTCCTATTTCCCACCAGCTCTTGTGGCGCAACCAAAGAGACAACCAGCCCAATAGAAAAAGCGGGATAATCGTTCTTGACAACTGAGCAAGCGCCAAGAGCAGGGGAAAAAGAGTTGTTGCCAACATCTCCACAACAATGATCGGCTTATTGGTCTGAATCAGACTACCAATCCGGTCGTGTAGGGGAGAGAGTTGGCGGACTTGCCTGTTATATTTGCCTTTCAATACCAATTTCCTCGAATACTGGAATCAACCCTAACCTGTTTGCCAAATTTGCTGAGGCCCTATTATCCATCTTGTGGCTGTAAAATGGCACGATCCCATCCTGCACTACATTCTTCGCCCAAGCTGTAACAACCAACTGTGCTAATCCTCTTCTTCTATGCTCAGGGGCAGTAAACACCCAAGATTCGGCACACCTAGCGTCCTGTCGCACTGATGCACATGCTGAAAGTATTACTCCATCTTGCTCTACGGTGTAGATTTTATCAGCAAGTTTGTCAAAACCAAAGCTCTTTATCTTGGGATCGTCCCTTTGGAAACACGTTACTCTTCTTGTGTCTGCCTCGGCACAACATTCTGGGAAAACGTATGTTTTATAATGCCCAACTTTGTACTGAATATCGTAAGCGTCGAGTAGATTTAGCAGAGCGTCTATATTTGAAAAGCTGACTTGACTCTCGCGAACGGACAGTTCTTCCTGAAGCCCGACGGGTAATATTTCGTGAAGATACATAACCGTGCGCCCATCCATAGTTTTGGCAATGATAACAAGTGGTTGGTTATCGCTTTCTGGGCCAGGAGCTACTATCAAGCCCTCTTGATTCAGGCGCAGCCCTTCCAACTCCATTTGAATATGCAAGTACCCTAACGAATCCACCATTAGTTCAGCTCGATGCCACTCGCTCGAGCGGCCCGCCTAACGCCAGACATTAGCCACGAGCGACCGTGGTGAAAGAGAGGAACTCAGGGATGTCAAAGCGGTATCGAAAAAGCTAATTCCCAACTCGTCCCTCGGCGAATGGCTCGGATTGATTCAGCATCGTCAACTTCACCAAAGTGAAAGTATTGTCCGCAGTGCGTCCAAGGCCCACCGATAGGCATGCAACCTAACCCAATGGCGCTGACTTCAATATTGCTACGCCCCAGTTTTCGTGTGAACATCTATGATAGTCTCCTGATAAGCTATTTTGTGGCCTCGACGCTCAGGGCCCGTATGCCGTGCTTTCCATTTACTTATTCATTTGTTACCTGCGGAATGACATCCCGCCCGAAAATCTCAAGAGGTTCAATCTCGTGGGCATTGGGCATGTTGAAGATGACATGCTGGATTCCGATTTCTGCTAATTCTTGGCACAGATCAACTATTTCGGTTGGGCTCATTGCGTCAGGAGCCAGTTTGATAGTACCAAGGACAGTGCGTTCAATATCATCGTAGCACCGTCCAACTTTGTTGCAGTGCTCCTTCAATACAATGAGTTTCCTTGTCAAATCCTCTTTGCGCTTTTGATAACGCTCTCTAAGCCATAATGCATATCCTTCTAATGAAGTACCGAGTTGGAAGTTGCATGCATCCCCATATTTCGCAACCAATCGCAGCATTCTCTTTTCACCTTCCCCTCCAATCAGAATTGGTGGGTGTGGCTGAGACAATTGTGGAGGGCTGTTGATGGGTTCATCAAGCTGATAGTATTTACCCCTGAAAGGAGATTGATCTCCTTTCCACATGTGCCTGGCTATCTGAAGGGTCTCCTCCAGGCGTTCGATAAACTCCGGTGTAGATTGGGGCAATGGGACTCCTAGACCTTTTGCTTCACGCTCATACCATCCTGTACCGATGCCAAGATAGGCTCTCCCCCCTGAAAGAACGTCCAGGGTTGTGACTGTCTTAATCAATATTCCTGGATGACGATAGATATTCCCAGTAACCATTACACCAAGTTTGACGTGGTGTGTTACTGCTGCCAGAAATGCGATCGTGCTATACCCTTCCAGCACTGGTGCTTCAGGAGGACCAAACCCTTGACCTACCTGAAAGAAATGATCCATAACCCATAGGCTCGAAAACCTAGCATTCTCCGCCGCGTTTGCCATTTCCACCAGCTTGGTGCCGATGTTTTGTGGACTACCAGGCCAGTCAAACCAAGGTATTTGTAGGCCGATTTTCATCTCGATCTCCTTGTCAAAAGTCGAAGCACTTTTCGATGTCGGCGTCCAATACGAACTTGGGTTTCAAGCAGATCGCATTGAAGATCGCCTCTATCGTGTCATGCGCCGAGCGGCCTGGGCGAAAGCCATACGAGTTTGGCTCGAATTGGGCTTCCCACTCCGGCTCTAGCGCCTGTTTCACCAGGGCTTGACACGCCCAGTCGGCCATCACCGGTATGCCCAAGCCGCGCTTCTCCGTCGTCCCCGGTTTGGGTATGTACGTCCGTCGAATAAGTATGGGTAGTGTCCAGATCAAGGCAGTAGACTGTGACGCAGTCCTACACCACGGCATACCTTGAGACAAAGATGAGGTCACCCGACCAATCTGGCGTGTTTGCGAGGTAGAACTCCTTCCCGTCGAGGAGTTGCTTTGCCAGGGAATCTCGGTCGGCTGCCACACGTTTGGAGCCACCAGTGAGCAAGTACTTGTGGCCTGCATCCATCGACATCTCAATAGCCTTCTCAGGTGTGGCGCATACGTGCTTGATAGCAAAGCTGTCGTGAGTCACCAGTTTTATGATGTAAACGTACATTTCGCCCTCCAAGTTCGTGTGGTGAAAGTCGATAAGATATAACTCAACCATTCCGCACATTTAAATTATAATGTAAAGAGGAGAAAACACCGACTCAACTTTGACAAGCCCCTCCACTCCTCACTTTATCATACAAGAGGGCGACTTTCAACGTCCTGTGGGACAGGTTGATCCTGTACTGGAGGACAGGTTGACTCTATACTGGAGGAGAGGTTCAGTCTGTCCTGTAGGGCATTGAAGCCTATCGTTTTGTGTGGTAAACTAAGCCATGAGGTCCATATCATCTCAGTGGTGGAGGGAGCATGAGCGCCATCCGTATCTTGCTGGCCGACGACCATCCGGTAGTGCGCGAGGGAATCCGCAACCGGCTGGCGTGTGAAGAGGATTTTGACGTCGTTGGTGAGGCAGCCAATGGGGAGGAGACGATCCGCCAGGTGCGCCGGCTGCGTCCGGATGTGGTGCTGTTGGATGTGACCATGCCGGGGCCTGGTGCGGTGCCGGTAATGGAAGCCCTGCGCCAGGCCCACGCAGCGCTCAAGGTGTTGGTACTCTCGGCCTTCGATGACGACGAGTACATCTTCGGCATGCTGGCGGCGGGAGCAACAGGCTACGCCCTCAAAGATGAGCGGCTCTCGACGCTCGTCGAGGCGGTGCGGGCTGTGGCGCACGGGGAGACCTGGCTCAGCCCCCGCGTGGCGTCCAAAGTGATCCACCAGGCGGTAGGGAAGGCGCCGGGATCGGCGGACATGCCTCTCACCGAGCGGGAGCGGGAGGTGTTGGGACTGATGGCCCAGGGCAAGGAGAACGCCGAGATCGCCGCCGCGCTGGCCATCAGCGAGCGGACGGTGAAGTTCCACGTGGGCAACATCTACGCCAAGTTGGGCGTCACCTCTCGCACGGCGGCGGTGGTGGAAGCGATTCAGCGCGGATGGGTGAAAGTATGAAGGCCAGCCGGAGACTGCTGCGGTATCTGTGGCTGCTGCCTGCCCTGATCGTGCTAACGTTGATCGCCGGGGCGGGTGTCGTCGTGCTGCGGGGAGCTTATGATGGGGTTAGTTGGGATCCGACCGGCCGCGTCATGGGGCTGAATGCGGGCGGGCCG
The DNA here is from genome assembly GCA_024643945.1 of Anaerolineales bacterium. Next base: position 9,589 of record JAHELX010000010.1, on the reverse strand, counting down.
GCCGATAGAGCCGGGCTGCGGATCGGCGACGTGGTCCTCTTCGCGGATGGCTGTTCCCCAACGTGGTGGAATAACTGCGAACAATGGTTCTATCGGCCCCACGAGATGATCCTCATCACCTTTCGGCGTGAGGATCGCCTGTACACAACGACGCTGACGACCACGTCACCTCCGGCGATGGGACGGGTCGGAGAGCTGCCCGGCCTGCTCGTGGCGTTGGTTGCCTGCCTCTTCTCTATAATTGTGCTGCTGAATCATCCCGATACCACCGAGACGCGCTTGTTCTACGCTATGGGCCAGATCGGCGCCGCGGCGCTGGTGGCGCTTACCCTGTCAGGAAGGCTGATAATTGCATCCAGAGGCTACAACGTCCTATTCTGCTTACTATCGCCGGTGTTGGTTCACTTTCACGCAGTCTTTCCACAACAGCGCTGTCTGGCCAGGAAACGCTGGCTGCTGGCCGCGCTCTACCTGGCTGGACTGGCATTAGGTGCCGTGTGGCCTATAAAGCCGGTACACAATCTGTGGATGCTTTTGGGATTCGTGGCTGCGATCGGGTTAATGCTGGGCGACTACGTGACCTCTACCTCTTCTTATGATCGCCAGCGTATCCGGCTGATCGTTTTCGGCACGTTGCTGGGTTTCGGACCGATTGCGCTGCTCACTGTTGCGCCGGCAGCCTTTTTCGGGGTGCAGTGGCTACGCCTCAGATTCACCATTCCGCCGCTGATCCTCATCCCGATCACCTATGCTATCGCTCTCTGGCGCTACAACCTGATGGGCTTCGACCGGACCCTCAACCGCGGGTTGGTTTATCTGCTGATAAGCGCCGTCTTCTTCGGCCTATATTTCGCCGCGCTGACGCTCTTTCACACCTTATTACCAGCCCACCTCGTGGGGCGGGCAGCGCTGGGGGCTGCCATTGCGCTGCTCGCCGCCGTCACTTTCCGGCCCTTGCGGGATCGGGTGCAGCGGGCGGTGGACCGGCTCTTCTACGGCGGCTGGTACGACTATCGGGGGCTGGTCGAAGAGGTGGGGCAAGCACTGGCCTATGCGCTGGACCCCGAAGCGTTGGCTAAGGTATTGGTACACCGGGTACCCCAGGCTATGCATCTACCAGGAGCGGCGCTCTGGCTGGAACAAGAAGGGAAGATGGAGCTCGTCGGCACATGGGGAGTGGAGATTCCGAGGCTACAGGCCTGGGGGGGAGGGAATGAAGCGGCCGGGCCGAGGGAAGTGAGGATGAGCCAGAGCCAGGCTATAATGCCCCTGGTCGCGGAAGATCGCACGCTCGGGGTCTGGGTCCTATCCAGACGTCTGGATGATGAGTGGGGGTCGGAAGACAGGCACATTCTGACGGTCTTAGGCCGCCAGGCGGCCTTGGCGGCACACAACGTGCGGCTGGTGGCCACGTTGCGGTCTAAGGTGGCCGAGGTGGAGGAGATGCACCGGCGGCTGCTGGTTGCCCGCGAGGAGGAGCGGGCCGAGCTGGCGCGGGAGCTACATGACGGCGTGATCCAGGATCTGATTGGGCTGCGCTATCGGCTGGAGGCACTCCAGGAGGTGGGTGACGAAACGGGACAGGTGGAACATCTCCACGGCCAGGTCGGCGTGCTGGTCGACGAACTGCGGCACTTATGCGCTCACCTACGCCCGACGGCCTTAGACCAGTTGGGGCTGGCGGCAGCGCTGCGGGCGCTGGCGCGGGAAGTGACGGCGCGGGGATTACCAGTAGAGGTCTACCTGGAGGACGTGGCCCTACCGGATGGGAGTGCCATCGGATTATACCGCATCAGCCAGGAAGCATTGAACAATGCCTGGCGCCACGCCGCGGCCTCGCAGGCGGTGGTGACGCTGGTCCGCGAGGGAGACGGACTGGTGCTGACGGTAGCCGACGATGGGCACGGCTTCGACCCCGCCTCGACCTGGGGTCGGGAAGGGAGCTTGGGGCTGCTGGGGATGTCGGAGCGGGCCCAAGCAATCGGAGGACACCTGGCGCTGGAGAGCGCGCCCGGAGAGGGGACACGGGTGACAGTGCGATTAGGAACCGGAACTACTGTCAACGTGTAGGCCGCAAGGAGAGTACCATGCCAATCCCATTGTGGATTTGGATTGTCGGAATCGGCCTTGTTGTTGTTGCAAAAGGAGCTAGGCCGTGGGCAAGATGTCCAAGGACACAGAAGAGGTAATCCACAAATACCGCGAACGAGCTTCACGCTATGACTTTACTGTGAGATTGTTCGACGCTTTCGGCTGGTTCGGTTTCAATATCTCGGGATGGCGAAGCGAGGCCACTCGAACGCTGGACTTGAAACCCGGCGATATGGTTGTCGATGTCGGGTGTGGCACAGGACTTAATTTCCCTCTGCTGCATGAAGCTATCGGTCCTGAAGGCAAGATCATCGGCGTCGACCTGAGCGATGCGATGTTGGGCCAGGCTCGACGAAGAATGGCGGAGAACGAATGGAAGAACATCGAACTAGTGTGTGCCGATGCAGCCGAATTTGAGTTTCCCGATAACGTAGGAGGTGTGTTGTCAACATACGCCCTGACCTTGATACCGGAATGCGAGCTGGTTGTCTACAACGCTTGCAGAGCCCTTGCTCCTGGAAGACGCCTGGTTGTGCTGGACATGGCATGGCCTGCAGACTGGCCCGAGTGGTGGCGACATGTGTTGTTCTTCTTGCGATCTTATGGTGTGACAGGCGAAGTGATAAGACGCCGCCCTTGGGAGACCGTCTGGACGAGCATGCAGCAGTGTCTCATAGACGTCACGCGGAACGAGTTCTGGATGGGGTTTTTCTATCTCGCTACTGGAACACGGGGAACGGAACGAGCACGACCTTTAGGCTAAATCCATCACTGCGTCTACCGCAAAAGGAAAATCATGAGAAGGTCAACGAGGGGCTATGCCTGTGAGCCGAAATGAGAAGCAACGTATGATCAGCTCAATTGCGATGTTGATCCTTGTGTTTGCTCCTCTAACAGTGCCGCTCACCGCAGCTCAGAGTCAAAGCACGACGGATCTCTCTGGCCAGGTGTCAGCTTCAGGCTCTCATCCGCAAGGGCCAACAGATCGGGCCGAATTAGAATCCTTTCTGGATGGTGTCATAGCCGCCCAGATGAGAATCCACCACATTCCAGGCGCGACGCTCGTGGTCGTCAAGGATGGCGAGGTTTTTGTGGCCAAAGGCTATGGCTATGCCGACCTCAAAAGTCACAGGCCTGTCGTGGCCAACGAGACCATCTTCCGGATCGCCTCGATCTCTAAGCTGTTCACCTGGACGGCGGTCATGCAGCTCGCCGAGGCTGGTAAACTCGACCTCGACGCCGATATCAACACCTACCTGAAGGATCTCCAAATCCCGGCCACCTACCTGCGACCGATCACTCTTAAAGACCTCATGTCTCACACGGCTGGTTTTGAGAGCCGCGGCGGGCTATGGGCGCGAGACACCAAAGACCTCCTACCATTGGGTAAATATCTGGCGGATAACATCCCGGCGCGCGTGCGTCCGCCTGGCGAAGTGACCGCCTATTCTAATTACGGGGGAGCCTTGGCCGGTTACATTGTCGAACAGGTATCCGGTATGCCCTTTGAACAGTACATCCAGGAGTATATCTATGAGCCATTGGGCATGCATCACAGCACATTTCGCCAACCAGTGCCGCCCGAACTGGCTGCGAATCTGGCTGTAGGTTACATCTATGCTGACGGTCAATTTCAAACTGAAGGTTTCGAGTACATTCAGACCAGTCCGGCCAGCTCGATGAGCTCGACAGCAACAGACATGGCCAAGTTCATGATCGCCCACCTGCAGGACGGACGCTATGGGGATGCACGTATTTTACAAGAGGCCACGGCCCAGCAGATGCACAGCCAGCTTTTTACCCATGATCCCCGGGTAAGCGGTATGGCCTACGGTTTTATAGAGATGCATCTGAACAACCAGCGGATCCTCGCCCACAGCGGTTCGATCGTCGCGTTTCAGAGCCTGCTTGCCCTGGTCCCGGATCAGAACCTGGGACTATTCGTGGCCTACAACAGAGACACGGCTTTCACCGCCCCCGAGGAAGTGCTCAGATTGTTCCTCGACCATTACTATCCTATTCCCGCCGCACCTGACCTGCAGGTACCGGCGGGCTTTGAAAAACGCGCAGGTCAATTCTTGGGCCAGTATGCGTTGACTCAACAGATTCCGTGCACGACCTACGAAAAAATGGGCGCGCTCTTGATGGGTTGCCATGTCACTGTGGCCGAACCAGGCTATCTCATGACCGATTGCCTGGGCGCCGACCCCAAACGCTGGGTAGAGGTAGCCCCGCTCAGTTTCCGGGAAGTGGGTGGGCAAGAAATCCTGGTTTTCCGCGCCGATGAGCGGGGGCGAATTACCAACATGTTCTTCGGAAACGATGCCGCCGTTGGCTATGTCAAACTGCCATGATACGCTACCACCAGGTTTAATGGCCTCTTACTCCTGATTCTGGTGATACTTTTCCTCTCCTCATTGGTGCTCTGGCCACGGAGACGGCATGAGGCCGGCATGCAGCTTGTGGCCCGCTGGCTGCTCGTCGGTACCGGTGGGCTGAATATGATATTCCTGGTTAACCTGGTAATTGCGCTTAGTGATATGCGCTCGATCGCCTATTATGGACTCACCCCCCTCTTGCGAACTGTACTTCTGCTCCCACTGACATCTACGATCTTTACGGCTGGTGTACTGGTGTGTGCCATGTGGGCCTGGGCAAAGAGATATTGGAACACCGCCTGGCGTATTCACTATACCCTGGTAACCCTGACAGCGATCACTTTGCTCTGGCAACTGAGTTTCTGGAACCTGTTACGCTTTTATAATATCCGCACGTGAAATTTCCGAGTCGTGAGATCAACATGCAGCACGTCCTGCCCAAAGGCTTTGTCCAGGTCCACTCACCCGCCAGCAGCCTCAATTCGCGCATAATCGTGCTTGAACTTTCAAATTTCGGGCCTTTCTGTTACAATCGTCTCAGGTTTCTGGCTTGAGACGGGCTGCTGCCCGCCGTACATTGGGCGGCGGCTGTATGATTGCCCACGGAGGATCTCCAAATGCTTTATGGCCTTAATCTTCCGAATGGAGGCGTTGACCCCCAAACACTTGCAGAGTTTGCTTTTCTTGCAGAACAAGCAGGGTGGGACGGCATCTTTCTCGAAGACTATATCGTCTGGCAAGGTGACCAAGACACCCCCACGTACGATGCGTGGGTTGCGCTCGCAGCGATGGCGGTTCGGACGGAGCGTATCCGGTTGGGCACTCTGGTAACACCTCTCGCTCGCCGGCGACCGTGGAAGGTAGCCCGCGAGACAGTCACTCTTGACCACTTATCCAAAGGACGACTGATCCTGGGTGTGGGTTTAGGTGATACCATATCAGATGATGTAAGTTTCACGCACTTTGGAGAGGAGATGGACGTCAAAAGGCGCGCCAGGATGCTGGATGAGGCGTTGGAAGTGCTGGTAGGCTTGTGGAGCGGTGAGTCATTCGCTTATCAAGGCGAGTATTACCACGTACAAGCAGTGAAGCTCTTGCCCAAACCGGTACAAACTCCCCGAATACCGATCTGGGTTGGCGGGGGCTACCCCCTCCAAGGTCCCATGCGACGAGCCGCCCATTGGGATGGGTCCTGCCTTTACAAGCACCAGGAGCATTATATGATGCCTGAAGACGTTCGGGCATTGAAAGCTTACGTGGAGAAAGAACGAGGCACCTTGGATGGGTACGACATCGCCATAGGGGGAAGCCAGCGACGAGCTGATTGGGAAGAGGAACGGGGATATATTCGATCGCTGGCTGAGGCAGGGGTAACCTGGTGGATGGAATATGTTCCCCCGGACGAGCTGGGAGTGATGCGGGCGTGCATAGAACGGGGGCCGTTACGCATTGATTGAATCAACTGGAGTAGTGATTATGAATGAAACGATTCTCTTGGGACGAGGACGCCACGTCATGCAGATTCCTCGTAAAGAATGGGAAGGGCATGTAGCCCAAGCCCCACATCACAGTGAAACTCGCCTCGGTTTTATGTCAAGTGACCACCATCTTGTACGCTATTTCGTCGTCAGAGAACTGCCGCGTATTGGAGCACCCATCCCGCCAGAGATGATTGCCGAGGAGTTAAGTTTGCCCCTTGGTCGGACCCAAGAGATCCTGGATGAACTGGAGCAGAAGCTTTTCTTCCTGGTCCGAAATGAGCAAGGTGCGGTTTGTTGGGCGTATCCTGTCACCGTTGATCCCACACCCCATCGTTTGCGGTTCAGTACAGGTGAGCGGCTGTATGCGGCCTGAGCGGAGGATGCGATGGCAGCGCCCTTCGTGCAAGGGCGATTAAGGAAAAAACACCTGTCGGTGACGATCATGACGGAATGTGCCCACTGCGCCCAGCCGATGCAGATTGAGCTGGATAGTGAGTTGCAATATCGCGTCAAGGATGAAGAAGCTGAACCGCTTGTGTTTGAACCATTGATAGACTGGCAGGCATTCACCGGACCAAACATCATTGACGCATTCTGACGTAATTCGGTATTCTTCTGGTCAGAAGAACATGCAAGATCGTTTCGCACTGATGCTGATCAAGTGGATGGCATATACTTGACATTGGAACAGAGCGCATATTCAACTCCTATTGTCCAGGGCGCGCTTTTCGCCTTCAAATGACCAATTTGACCGAGTTGTTGCCTAGTGCCCTGTCAAGGCTAACCCATAGGTCCCCTAGGGCCATGTCAAAGTCCGTCTACATGTCATACTGAGCGCCAGCGAAGCATCTCGTTGGTGCGAAAACGGGACCCTTCGCTACCGCTCAGGGTGACAAAAGAGCGTAAACGTGGCCACCCGTTCGACTTTGACATGGCCCTAATAGGTCCCCTTTGGGGAATTGACAGACAATTTTGACGCCCATGGCGCTAGTTTTTACACGTCAAATCACCGTTGACAGGGTACTAGCAAGGGGTGAAGAATGGCGAAGCACCTATCGCAAGTCCTATTTATGGGAGTGCTTGTCCTATGTATCTTACCTGTAGGGCCGAACAGAGACATGGTCACCCGCTCACCAACTGTTACTGAGCTCCTGGCAACCGGTGTCGCCGCGTACGGCCCCATCATACCGGCAGGAGGCATCAGGACCAACCTGTCTGATTATCCCAATCATCAAGTTCCTCAGTACGAGAAGTTGGAGATCTCCTTTGACATTGCGGATACGGCAGCCACCAACCCTTATTTTCCCTACGACGACCACGCGCCGTCCGGCGTGGAGGGAACGGCCGGCATCACGGTGGATGCTTTGTTGCTGCCGCCAGGAGAAACGAATTGGAACAGTGCCAGGACCCTGCCCTGCTTTTACTATCAGCCTGTACAAGAAGTGGGTAGCGGGGAAAACGCGGCCCTACTTCCGGTGGGAAAAGCCGAATGGCACTGCCGGTTTACCCCAGAAACTACAGGCACATGGAAATATAAGCTTCGAGCTATCGACGCCAGTGGATCATCTGAAAGCGCCGTCTATGAGTTCACCTGTGCCCATTCCAGCAATAAAGGTTTTGTTAGAACCAGCTCCACTGATTACAGGTTTTTTGAATTCTCTGATGGCACCCCGTTTTTAACGCCCTTGATCAATCTCGAGCAGGGCAGTCCATTCAACACTTTGGCTGATATAAGAGCCAACATCCAAAAGCTGGGCGAAAGCGGCATCAGGTTCGTGCGCTGGTTTCCCACCGGCGAAGGAGCCAATTTCTTTGTGGCCCCCTTTGGAGATACGATAAGAATCAATTGGGGGTTCGGCGATGGTTGGTTACAGACAGACGACGTCGATACCCTGTCCGGCAAGAAGTTTAGTTTCCAACCCTATTACTACTCCGCCCAGAGCATTCCTGTCGTGGCTGGGTCACATTATAAGCTAAGTTTCAGGGCCAAGGTGGTGGGGGAACAGGTTATCCGCGCTGAGATTGGCGACCTCAGTGGGGGAAGCATTGACATTTGCTCCAGTACCAGTACTTATCACCAGTCTCACGGCGATAGCTGCGATTACAAGCAGGCTGGGTGGCACAACTACTCGATCCAGGTGATGAATACAAGCAACACTGCTTTATCCATTGCCTTACGCGGTTTATATGTCTCCTCGGATGCCCCTCCCCCGTATGACAACGAAAAAGCTGGCAGAATAAGGGTTCACTCAATTCAATTTCAACGAGACGAGACGGGTAGCGGCGCTTGGGGGCCTAATCTCCTGACCCGCTCGGACCCGGATACGTATAACTACGTTGACCAACGGGCCGCTGCCAAGCTGGATGAAATCTTGAAACTATCGGAAAAATACGGCGTTTACCACAAGCTTACGCTTTTTCATAAAAACGACGAGGTACTCAATCGAATTCTGGCTAATGGTTCAATTGGGAATGGGGATGAGCTCAGCACTAATTTCTACTCGGCTGAGGGTCAAGCCTCCCGCTGGTATCAAAGGGCCTACACCCGTTACTTTATTGCCCGCTGGTCTTATTCGCCGGCCCTCCATTCCCTGGAACTTGCCAACGAGAACCATCTGACTCAGGAAAGCTATGACGCTGGCTTTGCCCTAGCCGAATACGTCCATAACACATCTCCCAGACACATTTTGATGTCCAACTCCTTTTGGGGCTATTGGGTATCGGATTTCTGGACCGACCCCGACAGGGGCCACCTGCTGGATTATTCCGATAAACACTGGTATGCCAGCGAAGCAGAAACAGACCCGGAATTGGTAAGCAACACCTGGACTGACTCGGCGGCCTATGTGCGAGAATGTCGTCATGGCTTTCAGGCATACGCAGAAGAGTTTGACTACCACAAGCCGATTGTCAGGGGTGAGGGCGGGGTTTGGGGGTTGAGCGGCGAACAACACCTGGGTATACCCGCAGACCCCCAGGGCACATATTATCACAAGAAACTTTGGTCTCACGTGGGCATCCTGGGATATACGTGTGACGGTGAATGGTATCCGCGTCTTTTTGTTCCTTACAGCGAGGGTCAATTTCCCAACGCCAACTCGGACCTTTTCAAGATGTTTACCGCCTACGAGAATTTTATGCAAGGAGAGCCCCTCAATAACGGAGACTATCAGGAAATAGGTACCGACCTTGCCGGGGATCAACACATCACCCTGACCAACCGGACCGGCGCCCTGCGCGCGTGGGGAGTGCGAGACACGAGCCGGATGCTTCTATGGATAGATAATGCGGATCACACCTGGAAAAATGTAATCGATGGCGTGGTAATCCCGTCGGCTTCGGCCACGCTGACGATCCCAGGATTTCACCCAGGTAATGAGTACCTCGTCCAGTGGTGGAATCCCTATCAATCCGACCCCAACAAACAAATCACGGGTGTGCAGTCCCTCATAGCTCAATCCGATGGATCCATAACGCTTAGGGTAGATAACCTGGCTACGGACCTGGCGATCAAAATTCTTATGGGAAAGGCGGTCTATCTGCCCTTGGTGTTGATGTGCGATAACCCATCCTGCACGTAGCTCAACGGCCGGCAAAGAAACTATCATCCGGCGGGACTCAGAGCGGCAGGTACAAGTT
>JAHELX010000255.1 GCA_024643945.1 Anaerolineales bacterium | reverse complement strand
GCAACGCCTCGTAGCCCAAGGGCCGGTCCAACCCCTCAAAGGGAGCCGCCAGCCCAATCTTCACCAGCGGTTGGGTTCCCCTCGGCCTCACGCATCCGGTCAGGGCCAACAGGCAACTGGCCAGGATGGCTAATACGTTATACTTCAGGTTCAATCCGCTCAATAAGCCCCCAGCTCACGCAGCCGGTCGTCAGATATGCCGAAGTGATGCGCCAATTCGTGGAGGACAGTACGCCGCACCGTCTGCCGCACCTGTTCGTCGGTCCGGCAATAAGCTTCGATAGGCTGGCGAAAGATGGTGATTTTATCAGGTAAAACCAAGCCATAGCCGGACGTTCGCTCAGTCAGCGGAACGCCCTCGTATAGGCCAAACAACGTTTGGCCCGGCCCCAACCCCATTCGGCGCATCTGCGCCGGCGACGGACGCCACTCGACGACTACCTCCACATTTTCCAGCTTCTCCTGGATGTCGGGCGGCAAGCTGTCAAGGGCCTCGGCCACGAGTTCTTCAAAGGTCTTGTCTCCACGCTGGCGTGGGTTACTCACGCTATACATCATACTCGAAAATCTTCATCACACGCTACTTGATGCTTACTTCACCACCACCTCGTAGTCAGTGGGCACAACTTCAATCCACGAATTCCCCGGTTTGAGAGGGACGCGCTCCCCGTTGGGAAAGACAAAATCCGGTGTTTGAGTGCCGTCCGTGCGCCAGAGTCCCTCGATAACCACCCCGTCACGGTAGATTTGCGCCCGCCCCTCACCGTTGACGATGATGCGAATCGAGGTCGCGCCGTTGCTGTCTTCCACGATATCCGTCGGCAAATGTTCGGCGTAATAGACAATGACGTTGGCCGCAGAGATCTGCAGATCGTTGGCAAAATCAACCAGGGGTTCGTCGCTGACCCAGCGCAAGTAGCGGCCGCTATCCGGATCGTAGCGCCACTCGACGCGGCTGGTCTGCTTGGGATAAGGGATCAAGATGGTCGTAGCCGGGTCTCCCCCCATCGGCACGTCAGAGAAGGTAAAGCCACGTACCGGCACTGCCACCTCCATCCCTTCGCGCAGCATCAACTCGCGGGCAGCGACGGTGTTTATCGCCAGGCGGGTCTGCCAGCCCTGATTCTCCCGGTAAAAGTAGGGTTTTGGCCAAAAGTATTCGTCCAGGTTGACGATAGGAAGCTGCGACAGCTCCCAGCGCACCCCATCCGAGCCACCCGAGTTGACCAGCGCTGCGCTGTATTGCTGGGTAAGCTGCGTATTGATGAGACGCGCGCTACGGATGGGGCCCACCGTCTCCGGCGTCTGGCTCAGGTAGACCGCCGTATAGCGAGTGACCCACCATTCGACGATCTCCTCATATACCAAGTCGGCGCCACTCAGGCCCACCTGGGGACGGGCAGCCGGATCGTTGCCTATGCGGATGTGCAATGGCCGGCGCTGCAACACAGCCGGGTCGTCCACACTCAGGCCGGTGAGGGGATTCTCGTTTTCGGGCCGAGGCGGCATCGTCGGCGCCGGAGTGGGCGTCACCGTAGGCGTAGGAACCGGCGTGTCGGTGGGAGGGACAAGCGTCGGCGTCGCCGGTCGCGGTGTGGATGTTGGCGCCGCGGTGGCAAATGACACGACTCGAACTCTGGACGTAGGTGTGGGATCCACGGGACCAGCCGCGCTCTGCTTGCTGCGAGAAGCACAACCCGAAGCTGTCAGAGTCACCCCCAGTAAAAGAACTAACCCGATTATCCCCCGTTGGATATGCAGGTTTCGCGTCATCTCCTCAGTCCCTCCATCTGGTGAGGTGCTGAAAACCATATTCCCGCCACGGTCACAGGCACAGCCGGTAAAATGGCGTGATCCTTGCGGTTGGTCTGGTGCCAGCAGGCGTAGTCGGATTGTACGCTAAGACCCAGACTCGCGCAAACCTGCACCTCTGTCTGGGTGTGTTCGGATTTGGGGGGGGAATTGCGCTGTAGTTGCGGCATTTCAATCAAAACTCGGATTAGTGCTATAATAGGATATAGGATCGGGCGATCTGGACCTGACCTTCAGGGGCCAAGCGCGAAATAGTTCGTGGTTACAGGAGTAAGAGTTGATGAACGTGAAAACTCGAGAGTATCGGACCCTGGTGATAGGCGTGCTGACACTGCTACTCGTAGGGCTTGGGTGTTTCGCTACCAAACCGCTGACCCAGGCAACCAGCGTGCCGCCTTCCGCAACCGTTGCGCCACCTACAGCGACACCGGTGCCGCCCCCGGTGGCACCGATGCTCGACGAGGGCGAGGCAGCCAACGCCCTGGAAGCCCAGGTCATCGCCGTATACCAGGCGGTCAGCCCGGCAGTGGTCAACATCACCAATCGCAGCTACGCCTATGACATCTTCATGCGAGCGATTCCCCAAGAAGGGAGCGGGTCTGGATTTGTGTACGACGACCAGGGGCACATCGTCACCAACTACCACGTAGTTGAAAACGCCGAGGAGCTTTTGGTCACCCTGGCCAATGGTAAGGTATACGAAGCCAAGGTAGTCGGCACAGACCCAGCCAATGACCTGGCGGTGCTCAACATTGACGCCGGAGAGGACATGCCGGCGCCAATGGTAGTGGGCGATTCGGACAAACTGCAAGTAGGACAATTTGTGCTCGCCATCGGCAACCCCTTTGGCCTGGAACAGACGCTGACCACCGGCGTGATCAGCGCCCTGGGGCGCGTCATTCAGAGCCCAGAAGACAACCGCTTCATCGGCGAGGCGATCCAGACCGATGCGGCGATCAACCCCGGCAACTCGGGCGGCCCCCTGCTCGACCTGGAAGGGCGTGTCATCGGCATCAACTCGCAGATTATCAGCCCCAGCCAGGCCTCGGCCGGCATCGGCTTTGCGGTATCGGCCAATACCGTGCAGCGCGTGGTGCCAGATCTGCTCTCGCGCGGCTATTATCCCCACCCCTGGCTGGATGCGCAGATGGTGTCCCTGACGCCGGCTAACGTGAAGGTATTTCGCGAAGCCGGAATGAAGATCCCTGTAGATACAGGACTATTGGTGATTGAGGCGGTCAGTGGCGGCCCGGCGGACCAAGCGGGCATCCAAGGCGGCAGCCGGGTGGTGCGCGTTGGGCAATATCAGATCCCTCTGGACGGCGACATCATCATCGCCGTTAACGGCGAACCGGTCAACAACTTTCGAGAGCTGACGGTGTACCTGGAGACACAAACCAAAGTTGGCGACACGGTGGACATGAGCATCATCCGAGACGGTCAGCAACAGACCATCCCAGTTACCCTGGGCGAACAGCCCCATACGCAGTAGTCAGGCACTAAGCTGAACGCTAGTACTTGCCAGTTTATTGCCAAATTATACCGATTATGTTATATTATAAACCACATGCAACTACCCCCGGCTCTGACTTAACGTTTCCTTAGGATCCGTAAATAAATAACTTCCTGCCTTTGTGGCAGATTCCGTGGAGAAAACGGTTAGAAGTGTGGGAACTTATTCTTTTATGGATCATTAACGATAGCTATGTATAATTATCTCGTATTTTCGGAGTTATTCGATCCATATTATCCATTACAACCATATCAGGATGTAGTATGAAACAGCTAGACTATCGCGACTTCGAACTGGAAATTGCCCCGGGTGACAGGATGCGCTATCCGGTGGCGGTTCTGCACTCGCCCTCAGGACAGGCGCGCAGCATCATGCACTTCCCTTTCGACCAGGAGACCCTGGAGCAACAACTGGCGAGGTTGGAAAATGCCCTCCTGGGTGCGGCCGGTGGTGATGCAGCACAGATGGTACAACACTTCGGCTCGCAGCTCTTCGACGTGCTGATCCGGGATGAAGTGCGCAGCGTCTACGACATGAGCCGGCAGGCTACGGCCGGCAACGGCCAGGGACTGCGCATCAAGCTGCGTATCAACGCACCGGAGTTGGCCGCGATCCCTTGGGAGTTTCTCTATGATACGCGCCAGGCAGAATTCGTCGCCCTTTCCCGCCACACTCCTATCGTCCGCTATCTCGAGCTGCCTCTTCCTGACCCAGAGCTCCCCATCACGGCGCCACTGCGCATTCTGGGCATGGTTGCCAACCCCGCCGATGCCATTCCGCTGGATGTGGAGCGAGAAAAGGCGCGCCTGGAAGACGCCGTCCACAAGTTGCAGAAAACGGGTACGGTGGAGTTGGCCTGGTTGGAGGGGCAAACGTGGCGCGACCTGCAAGCTGCTATGCAGAGCGGCCCCTGGCACATCTTCCACTTCATCGGCCACGCCGTCTCTGATGAGGCTGGCGGCCAGAGCGTCTTACTTCTGGCCGACGACAGCGGCGACGCATCTCCCCTCAGCGCGACCCAGTTGGGGCGGCTGCTAGCCGACCACCGCACCTTGCGCCTGGCATTACTCAACGCCTGTCAGGGTGCGCGCGGGCAGGCAGGGCAGGGCATCTTTTCGAGCATAGCCTCCGTATTAGTGCAACGTGGTTTACCCGCAGTGTTGGCCATGCAATACGCGATTACCGATGAGGCTGCTATCGAGTTTACGATGAGCTTCTACCGGGCACTGGTCGCCAGCCTGCCCATCGACGCGGCTGTGTCTGAGGCACGCAAAGCTATCAGTCTGGCTATACCCGAATCAATAGAGTGGGGCACGCCGGTGCTCTTTATGCGGGCGCCGGATGGGGTGATCTGGAAGATGGAAAAGACAGAAGCTGATATGAGTGCAGACAAGAGGCAAACCTGGTGGGACAATCTGCCCGACACCATCGGCAATTTTAGCTCAGGTGATATCGATGGCGACGTGATCATCGCCACGGTGGGCGCTGGCGCCAAAAATGTGGCCGTCGGCAAGAATATCACCCAGGCCATCTACGAAACGCTGGGGGAACCGACGCCTGGCGACAAGCAGGTCATCCAGGAACAGCTAGCCCAGGTAAAAGTAGCATTGAAACAGACGATGGCAGGCATGGGCGAAAGCGCTGCTAACATGGCGCAGGGTATGCTGGCTCAGATCGAGCAGGAGCTACTCAAAACCGGCCAGGACGAAACACCTAACGCCACCATCATCATCCAGATGGGTGATTTGTTGCTGAACAGCGTCCCCCAGATTGCTGAAGCGCTTGCCAGCCTGTTCGCTACGCCGGCAGTGGGCAGAGTCGTGGCTAAAGCTGGCGAGGCGGCGGTGAGCTGGGTCAAGGAGCGATTTGGTGCTCCGTAAATCAACAACGAAAGATTGTAACCGTGGCTGTTGACCCAAAGGACGACCTGCAGGATCAAGCCAATCAAAACTGGCTGCAGCGCCAAATCCAACGTTTGCGCAACATACGACGTGGAGACGTCGTGATTGCCCAGGTAGGTCAAGGCGCGCGCAATATCGTCATCGGCACACACAACATCCAGATCAATATCGGCGATCGCAATTTGACGCTGCCGGTGCTGTCCATCCCGTTGCTCCTGCTCGTCATCGTCGGTTTTCTTGTGTACCCGTTGGCGGAGCCGATTTGGAACCCGGCCCAGATGACCGGCCAGTTTCGCATCGCCGTGGCCGAGTTTGGCGAAATGGACAGCAATGGGAAGGTACGACCGAGTGAAAATGGCCGGGTACTCAGTAGATGGCTGTTCGACGCCTTGTACGCCGAATACCAACAGCACACTGACATGGAAATGGCGCGTGCCATCCAAATCTGGCACGATTCCCGAACCGACACCGAGCAGAACTTTAAATTCGGCATCATGGACGGCGATACGCCCGCGGCCAGGCGGGCGGCCGCAGCCAGACTTGCCGAAAGAATCCAGGCCCACATGATCATCTACGGCAATCTGGTCACCGACGGGGATTCGGAAGGCTTGCAACTTGAATTTTACCTATCACCATTGGTCAACGATGAAACGGCTTCAATCGTCGGACCACATCGCCTGGGTAAGACCATTTCACTTCCGTCGCCCTTCGATACCAACAGGCCAGAGATCAATGTTGTCGTCGACGAGAAGCTGAAAGTGCGCACTGACGCGCTCTTTTGGCTGAGCATCGGCCTCACACAACAGGTGCTTGGCCGCTCTGAGCAAGCCTTGGAAACATTCCGACGGGCTGAAACGGAACTGTCCAGCTGGCCCGAGGACGATGGCAAAGAGATTCTCTACTTCTTCATCGGGCGTGAGCAACTCTTCCTGGGACAGAGCGAAAATGCTGAAGCATCATTTCGCAGAGCGCTGGAGATCGAACCTGGCTACGCCCGGGCGCAAGTGGCCCTCGGCAGTTCCTACCTGCAACAGGCGCGCGCCGTCAAGCCCGAAGCGCGCCTGGAGGAACCACGGTACCTGGAGCAGGCACTCGACAACCATCGCCAGGGCCTTGAACTTGCCCTGGCTAGCGGAGACTCGCTGATCGAGGCGGTTGCCCGCATTGCGCTGGCTAAGAGCTACCGCCTGCTGGGCGAAACGTATTACTTTCTCGACAACTACGATGAAGCCAACCGACTCTTCGACCTGGTGGTGGCCGAAGTGAAGCAGGTGGTGCCATTGTTGGCCGGCAGCCAGCAATACCGGCTGCTGGCTCAAGCCTATGAAGATCAGGGCGCTGCCTATCTGCAACAAGGAGACATCCTGCGCCGGCAGCAGAAGATCGAGGGTAGTCGGGCGCGCTTCGAGCTGGCCAAGACGGCATATCAATCCTGTATAGAACAGGGCGACAAAGCGTATTTTGACGAGTTCCTGCGCACGAAAGTCATTGAGCAAGGCTGCCAACGCTACTACGATGTCGCCACAGAATATGCGCAAAAGTTGGAAGGAGCGCAACAGTGAATACCCAACGAATCTTTCTCATTGTCTTATTGATCAGCGCCGGTTTGCTGCTGGCGGCGTGCGGTTCAGCGCCCCCTGCTCCAACGCCCGACGTGGAAGCGGCGGTCCAAACGGCCATTGCCCAAACCCGCGTTTTCGAGGATGCAGTGGCCACGTCCATAGCGGCAACCCTTGCCGCCGACACGCCCCAATTCACACCCACCGCGTCGGAACTACCAACAACAGCGCCAACGCCACAAGTCGACGTGTCTATACCCACCAATACGCCGCCATTGCCGACCGCAACGCCGATACCGGCGCCGACCGAAGAAAAGCTGGCGATTGCGGAGAGCGATGTAGATGGCAACGATGGCAACGACTTTCTACGGGGCAGTTCGGACAGCAACCAGGGACGCGTCGTGCTTTTCCCCGGCTTTGCAGCATCGGAGGTGACCAGGCCCATGGTTTTCCGCGACCGAATAGTCTTTCGAGTCGAGGTATTTGACACTCGCGCCGGCCTGGTGGACGGCGCCGGCATCCAGGACGTCACGTTCCAGATTGTGGCCGATGCTGGAAACGGGGAGGTCGTCTACGAGAGGCAGGAAAGGAATCCGGGATACTGTGTCTTTGGCGGCGGGGAACCCAATTGCAACGTGTTGATCTTTTCCGAAAGCGGCAACCGCTGGCCTGACCCATACGGCGGTGAAATCCTCAATGGCCAATACCTGGCCAGAATTGACATTGTGCCAGTCGACGGAGAGCCAACCCAGTGGCGTTGGAGGTTCAATATCGAGATTCCTGGGCAACCCGATTACGCCTCCCCGGCCCCAGACAATACGGCACGCATCACCGGCATCGCCGTACAGGATGGCCGCTACATCGTCGATTTCGAAACCTTCGGCTTCGAGCCGCTGGTACCCGGTCAGCACGTCCACTTCTTTTTCAACACCGTGCCGCCCAAACAGGCCGGCACGCCAGGCAGCGGACCGTGGCAAATTTACCCCACTGGCCCAGGCCAGCCGAACACCAGCCCGTTCACACTCTACACGGTTGCCCAGCGGCCCGCCGGCGCCACGCAAATGTGCATTTTAGTCGCCAATCAGGATCATAGCGTCAATCCAGGCACAGGCAACTGCGTCGATCTGCCATAAGGGCAGCAAGTATGTGTCCCGAAGTAACTACCCAGCCTACCCACCTGCAGGTTGCATTGAATGCGTGTTTCGCGTCTGAATTGCCAAGTGTAGCAACTAAAGATTCAGTTTTCTCTAGAAATCGAGGGGTCATAAAATTGACAGTACTTACCAATCGTGTTACAATAAATGCGTAAAGCTTTTGAAGTAATCTTATATGGTACGATGCGTATACCATACCCAAGAAGAGGAGATGTATGGCAGACAGTAAGGAC
>JAHELX010000254.1 GCA_024643945.1 Anaerolineales bacterium | reverse complement strand
TGCCTCAATCACCTCCTCCGGCAAGCTCTGGAGTCCAGCCAGTAGGATGACCATGCTAAAGCCAATGTTCTTCCAAATAGAGATGGCGGTTACCGCCCATAAGGCCACTTTGGGATCACCTAACCACTGCTGCGCAAGAAAGCCCAATCCGACGGTGCGCAGTAGATTATTCAGCGTCCCTGTAGTCGGCTCATACACATTGGCAAAAACGAGTGTTGCGGCGATAAGCGGCAAGACCACGGGCACGAAGAGCAGCGTCCGCAGGATTCGCCGACCTGGCAGACGGGTGCTGAGGATCAGGGCCAGAAACAGCGCAAGGCCTATCTCCAAGGTCGTTCGGGTCAGCACGAACTGCAGATTGTTACGGATTGACTTCCAAAAGACGGGGTCCTGCACTACGGCCGCGTAACTACCGAACCCTACGAAAGGGCCCCACTGAGGGGACAACCCCGACCATTCATGGAAACTCAGAGCGAAGGTGTAGATAACGGGATAGGCGATGAAGGCGACATACACAACAAGCGCTGGGAACACAAAGGCATAGCCTGTCAGGTGACGGCGAAAGCGCCACCATCGTCTAGTGCCGACTGAAAGGGTTGGAGATGCCATGTTTGTTCTCCGTGCATGGCGGACTCCTCCGGTTAGAGGAGTCCGCCAATGAGTCAAGAGATCAGGCTCGACGGTGAGGAGCATTGGGTACGCTTTCCCATGGCGCTACTTCGGGTTCCACTCGGGTAGACTAAACTTTCGGGGTCCTACCTTCTTAGAGACTTCCTCAATTTGCTGACAGGCCTCCTTTGGTGTGTTGTTCCCAAGCAGCACCGCCTGAGTTCCCTCTCCTAGCGCCTGCTGTACCTCAGGTGTGAATAGCTCTCGTACCGCCTTCGCGTACGACTGAACTTCCATAATCTGCGGCCAAAGGGAATCTTCCAGGGTAGCTTCCACCTCTTCCTCCCCTTCAGGCGTCAGTGGTCCACTTGGCGGGATGCCGATACCTGCCACGTAAGTAGCCCGCCCCGGGTTTCCTGTTATCCAGCGCGCCATCTCGAAGGCCAGGTCTTTGTACTTGCTGTTAGCGTTGACACATAGAATGACCCCAAGGCTGAATAGGGCCGTCAGGCTACCACCTGGCTTCAACGCCGGGAAGGGTGCAAAGCCTATCTCCACGCCTGGCTCAAGCGCCTGGCGCAGCGTTGAGCGGATCCAACTACCACCCAACAACATGGCGGCCTTGCCGGTGGCCAGTAGCTTGATAGCTTCCGGCTGCTTCAAGCCCAGGACTCCCGGTGAGAAGATCTTGGCCTTGGCCAGATCGAGTGAGAGCTCCATCGCCTGGACGAGCTCTGGAGTGGTCCAGGATACCTTCCCAACGTCGGCCTGCCGCATCATGTTAGTGATACCCAGTGCGGCTACCATCGAACAGTAGAGCCACAGCATATGGTTTAGGCTCTCCCCCGCTGACCAAGCCACCGGAATGATCGCCGCCGAATTAAGGACTTCCCCAGCATGCTTCAGCTCGTCCAGTGTGGTCGGAACCTCTAGGTTGTACTTGTCCAGTACTGACTTGTTGTACCACAGGGCGACAGCGTTGGTGAGGGGGGTAACGCCCCACACCTCGCTGTTTATGGTCATCATATCCAGCACATGTGGATAGAAGCTCTGCTTCCACTCTGGATCTTGCAGGAACGCCTGCGTGTAGGGGACGAGCTGCTCATTCAGCACGTATTCGACCATATTGCCGCCCGGTACAACACTCAGGATATCTGGGCCACCGCCGCCTAGCAAGGCGGCCTTCGCTGCCGGAAACATCTGGTCAGTTGTCGGGTACGCCGTGGATTCCAGGGAGAGGTTCGGATCGTACTGCTTCTGGTACTCTTGCGCCAGCTTATTGATTGTATCGGTGTGGAATCCAACCCAGTGCCACCAAGTGATAGTAGTCGGGCGACTGGCCTTCACTGGCGGCGGGAGAAGGCCTGTGGCTGCTGCTGGCACCGACGTGACTGCGGGTGCAGCCGCTGGCGCTTGAGTGGCTGTAGCTGCCGGCACTTTCGTAGGGGCGGGCGTAGAGACCAGTTGACAACCGCTACCAATCATCGAAGCTGCTGTAAGTCCGGCCGATATACGCAGGAATTCACGCCTCGAAATGCGACCTTTGGTGCCATTCTCATCCGATTTCTGAGTTACTGAGGTCATTGTGCTTCCTCCTAAAGATAGTTATTCCTGTTGCAACGCTGCTGACTCTTTGAAGTGTCAGCCTAACCATATACTGAAGTGATCGCCAAGTATGCAGTGCCCTTTACCCACCTCCTTTCCTGCGCTTCTCCTCGTGCCCCAGCTGCATTACCTGCCTGTGAGGACCACATCGGTATGTAATTTGAGGTAAATCCAGTTATGGTAAGTATCCGTTGACACCAAGCCTCAAACTGCTGCCCACCGTAGACCCTCGAACCCTGAGTCCACAAGATACCCGAACGATGCGCGGTTCGCCGGTCTATGTATGCTCCACTAACTCGCTCAATCAAGAGGCGAGCCGCTTCGCTGCCAAATTCGGCTGCCGAGGTACAGACAGCCGTGATAGGCGGAGTCCTGTCTATGTAATAACCGATGTCGTCATAAGCAGCAAGAGCCAAATCCTAAGGAACTGTGAGCTTGCGTTCTTTTATCGCACGTAACAGTCACGCATCAGCCGGTGTGGACAGATGCACGCCGAGCATCTCGGCCGCCTCTTGCAACGAAAGCCACTTGAAACCAGGTGAAGCTCCGAGTCTATGCCAGGCATAGGTGCACCTCTGCAATCTGAGTAAGCATCCTGCCAGATCACAGCCAACTCCCGAGCCTCTTTCTCGGGCTGTTAGCGGGGCGTGTCACCGACTGGTCTGCTGTCGCGAACTGGATATGGGTCGTGGCACTCTCTTAATGGCAACTGCTGTCAGCGCGTGACTGTAAAGGTGCATTACTACATACTGTCATAAATACTGTTCCATCCGCGCCTTTGTCTCACGCGCAATCTCAAGCAAGTCCCATTCCCAGTGCTTGGGGCTGAGAAGCTCGCAGGACCACACGCCGTCAAACCCCGCAGCTTGAACAGCGTCTACCCATTCTTTGATCGGGATGTCGCCTTCACCGGGGAGATAACCCCTCAAATCCACCTCCACCCACTCAGCCCCGCTACACGGCGCTTCCCATCGCAGAAATGGACTCCGCAAATCATCGAACTGTCTAACACTGCTAGCTCATCCGGGGTCATCTCTTCGTCGGCCCACAAGTGCCAGAAGTCGATTACCATCCCCACATTGTCTTGTCCCGCCTCCTCGATGAGCTGGAGGCTTTGGGAGAGGGAATAGATGGGAGGCCAGGCGATAGGCTCCAACTGGAACCTTACACCATGCTGTTTTCCGATGTCCGCGATATCGGCCACGTTTCGCGCGGTAAGTTTCAACTGCCGCCTGACCGTACAACCAAGTGGCCTTGGCGGAGCCCGTGGGTAGCATGTTGAGCATCACCTGAGCGCCGGCGTCCTTAAGTGCCTGCACGACGTCGACCGGTGTTCTGTCCGCTGCTTCCATATACTTGGCCAGGTGTGGAGGTACCCCATCCTCAATCGGCCCCATCAACACTTCTACTCCTGTTCGTTTTACCCCGGCATTAGGCAACTTGTAGGCATTGTTTGGCGGCGCAAAAATAGCCTCGGCAAGGTCGCGTCCTACTTTTTGAGCATTGACGTCGAAGGCGACCACAGGCTTGATGTCGGTGACATCATAACCACCCAACACTCTGTGCATTAAACCGATATCACCGCCTACTTGATCGTAGTAGGCTAGTCCTTGTATGAGTGCGTTGGCGCAGTTGCCCACGCCAACAATAGCCAGTCTGATCTCTCTTGGCATAGTTTAGGCTCCTAGGTGAATTAAGAATGGTTTATTCGTGGAACAACAGAAGATGTACAAGTTGCCCTGAATGGCTTAATCACGTCTGGGAAAAATCACCCCTCAGATACGCCCGCCGTGGATTCTCGAATTTTGAGTTCACACGGTACTCGAAGGGTTCGCGGTTCCCCGTGATATTTTCCACTAACTCGCTCAATCAAGATACGAGCTGCTTCGTATCCAAACTCGGCCACAGAGGTGGAAACAGCTGTTATAGAAGGAGTCCTGTCTTCGTAATAACCCACATCGTCAAACGTGGCTAAGGCAATATCATCAGGCAAGCGGAGTTTGCGTTGTTTTATCACACGCAACACGCCGCGCATCAGGCGATTGCTAGACACAAACAAAGCTGTGGGAGGAGGGGTCACCTGCAGGAGTTTTTTGACCAAGTCTTCGCCTCTCTGAGCCTTGAAATCGCCCTCGACAATGAGATCCTGGTCAAGTTTGATACCTGCCTCTATTAAGGCACGCTCATAGCCTGCCAATCGCTCCCGGCCTGGCGTTAGATGGCGGGAGAGATTGATCAAGCCGATACGTGAATGCCCGAGCTCAATTAGGTGCTGCACAGCCTGACGGGTGCCGGCGACACTGTCAAACAGGACACAGTCGACACTAAGACCTTCGAGTTGTCGGTCAAGCAGCACCAGGTGTTTTCCAGACTCAACCAGAGAAAACAGAAATCGGCGATTTTCACCGGTCGGATTCAAGGCAATACCATCGACTTCTTTGCCCAGAAAAACACGGAGGTAGGCAAGTTCAATTTCTGGCGTTTCGTCGCTGTTGCCGAGAATCAGGCTATAATCGGCAGCCCTGAGTGCATCCTCAAAGGTTTTAGCAATAGCAGCGTGAACCGGGTTCAAGATATCGGGGATTAGAAAGCCAATTGTGTTGGTCTTCTTAGTTACCAGGCTACGAGCTATGGCACTGGGTTGATACTCAAGTTGCTCAATGGCCCACAAAACCCTCTTACGTGTCTCTTGAGCAACAGAGCGCGGCCCGTCATTGATAACGTACGATACTGTGGCAGTAGAAACACCCGCCAGCCTGGCAACGTCCTTACGCGTGATGCCCATTTCTCATTGCTTCCTCGCATGCTACTTATATCATCTACGCGCATAGATATGTAGATCATAGCACATTCTTTGTGGTTTGTCAAGCATTTCCTGAGATACTTGTCCAAAAGATCGATATCTTTGTTGATTTCTTTAAATTTTTTACCTCATTTCATCGTTTGGCAGGGTCAACTGGCCGAACAGGGTGATTAGAGATTTGTCATATCTACCCGAATTGTCTACCTAAGTAGATAACAGAGTGAAGGCAGGAAGGGCACTGATTTCTTTTAGTCCGAACTGGGGATATGCTCAACGCTGGCGCCGCTCTGCCCCTCGTATATTTCAGATGTCACGATTTACTTTTGAAACGGCACATAGCTGAGCGCCAGGAGTCTTGGCGACCATTAGGACGTTCCCAAAGTACACTTCCCAAACGAAATCTCACCTCTGAGACACCAAGAACGTGGAGCTTATTTATAGCAATCTCAGCGTCCTCAACAACTACTTTGGGAAAGCCCTGGCCACTGCATAATTTCTTCTTGGCATTTGACGCACTGGGTCCATTGAGTGGGGAACGGCAAGGGTTAGGCATATCCAGTTCCAATGTATTGAATTGGGTGTGACTAAAATCAGTTGGTCCCCTCATAGGTGTACAGACAGCCGTAATGCATTGAGGTTGAATATGAAAAGGAGTTGAAAGAAAGGCGAACTTCTGGGATGATTGTCTTGTACCAAACCATCATGTCCCGGAGGTTGACCATGTCTTTCAACTCGAGCCAAATGATACGCCAACTGCGAGCAGATTTCGAACAGTTGCTGGCATTGGTAAGCGGGCCGGAGGCCCACACCGCCACGATGGATCAGATGGAACGCAGCCTGTTTCGGCAGGTACTGCGTCTGGGGTTCAAGTTGTTGCAGTTGTTTGTGCTCACACGGGTAGGAGCCGAGTCGCATACACCCCTGGTTAGAAGGAAGGGGGCCGTGTTGCCGTATCACTCGCAGAAGCCAAGAGATTACTTCTTGATCTTTGGTAAGCTGACGTTTGAGCGAGCTTACTTCTACGCGCAAGGGCAGGGTGGCGCGTATCCCTTGGATGAAGCCTTGAGCCTGCCGGAGCGCTGTTACTCTGACTCGCTGATGGAAAGCGTGGAACTGCTGGGCCGAAGGCGCCTACCTTAAGGGGCTGCAGGTGGTGGCTCGGCTGTTGGGCTTGAGCTTGCCCGAGTTGGCGTTGGAGACGGCGGTGGCGGAGCACAGTCAGGCGGTGTGTCGAGTCTCGTAATGTCGTACCTTAACAATCCAATAATAATCGTACCCCTTATCTCAGGCCACGAGGAAGGGTAACGGGAGCTGTATCGGCAGAGAGACCTGGCTGGCGTATGGATCCAGTCCCGTCAGCGTTTGAACATCCAGGCCTTTCAGTGGACGCCTGACCAATTCTTCTTCGGTCTCCGTCGAGAACACCCACTGTTGGTCGACCGGGTCGAAACGGACGAGCATGGTTTTGAGCTTGCGGTCTCTGACCAGTGGCTTACCCAGCGAGTACATACGCCGCCCTAGACTGACTTGAGCGGATGCGTTCAGTTTGCGCTTGAAGGTGAAGGTGGCCAGGTAATCGTAGACGCGCTGGATATCGAACAAAGCCAACTCCGCCTCAGGCAGGTAGGGGCGCCGGGGTTGCAGCAACTCTGGATGAGCCGTACGTGGCGGACGACCGGCGCAGTCGCTCGCCCGAGACGGAAACCAGTGATTGTAGACCTTGCGTTCCCGGTCCAAGGCTTGCTGCAAGTGGGGCAAGTCGGCGCCGTCCCCTTCATTCAAGGTCCAGTTGTCCAAAGTCTGGTGATTGCGCTCGATATGTGGTTGATCGGTCGGGCAACCAGGTCGAATGAAGCGATGCGTGACGCCCAGTCCCACCAGCCACAGCGTGAGGTGTCCAGGAAAAGGGTCGTTCGGCCCCCCTGCCAAGCCCAGTTCGTTGTCAGTTTGGACGACATCCAGTAGGGTTTGCCATTCGGTGCCAACCTGGCGGATGACTTGACGCACTTCTGTCCATTCCAGCTTGCGCCAATGCAGGTCTGTCTTGACGGAGAAGGCGCGACTGGCAATCATAGCCGCCCCGACTGGATCTCGGATATTGCAGATGGTCGCAATTTCTCCCGTCGCGAGCAAGATCTTCTCCTGGCTATCCAATTGCCAGATCTCATGCACCCCGCTGGCCTCCGGCAAGGGGGGAAGTGGCTCAGGACGAGGCTTGCGCTCTGCCAGGCACTCGGGGCAACGTTCTTTGAAAAAGCTAGCCAGACGACTACGCCCCGGTAGCACCACGTCTTTGAATGCTGGGTCTTGGGCCAGTTCAACTATCACTCGATCAGCACCCCAGCGCCGATGTGCCTGCTTGTAGTGAAGCGCCTGTTCGGCCACTTCAGGCTTGAACTGAGACAAGGTTCCAATGCGACCCCGTCCACGGCGTGGGGCACGTAACCCTTCCAAGCCATCGTCACGTCTCACCCGCCACCATTTCCGGGCGCATTCGACGGAACAGTCAATTTCTGCCGCCAATTCTGGGAGGGTTTGCCCTTTCCGTTTGCCCCAGTATATCCGTTCCTTTTCTTCCTGAGTGAGCGGACGCCGATTGCCCATAGGCCACCTCCTGTTCCTCATCTATAGAGTAACAGAAAGTGCCGACCAAGGGTACGATTATTATTGGACTGTTAAGGTACGACATTACGAGACTCGACAAGATGCGCGCACGCTGCGATATCTGGGACATTTTTGAGATAGGAGACCCTTTCATAATTCGGAATAACAATTGAGCCCCCTGGGTGAAGGAGTAAAATGCTGGTGAACCATCAGCACTCACTTCACTTAAGGGGGCAGAAATGAGTATACTTCAACTGGCGGCAAGATGCATACCGATAGAATGGCAAGTTCCACTCGAAGTGAGCCCGTTGTCCGTGCGAAGCAGCGACGAAGGCTTGTGGATCGACCCAGTGGCCTTCATTCACGTGTTGAACGGCTGGGAACTGGCTCAGTGGGCTATTCAGGCAGGCCGACGACTTCAGTCCTGGGCCTTGCCCGAGCCGGTCGGCCCCGGCGCGCCCGAGACGTATTGCGACGAGTCGGTGTTGCTGACTTCGTTGGTGGCGGCAGCTTGGCGGCTTTCGTTCGAACGGATCACCGAATGGTTGGCGCGGTACGATGCCCTG
>JAHELX010000253.1 GCA_024643945.1 Anaerolineales bacterium | reverse complement strand
GATGTTGATGATGCTGTTGTCGCTGAACTCCCGATTGCTGACGATGTCTCGCACGGTAATGTTGGGTCCCTCGAACAGGCGATGTTGCACCTCTTCGGGAAAATCGCTGACAAGATTGACGCGCACAAAGTCGTTGAACTCGCGCCAGACGTCATTGCTCGGCGGCTTCTCCAGATAGTAAAGATCTGTCTGAAGGGTTTGCAAGTAGTCAGGGGAGAAGACGAAGAACGCCTGGATTTCCTCTCGCTCCAGTGCAGCCAGGGCAGTCCCCTCGTCAGGGAAAGCGCGGACTTCTATGCGCTTATCGGCGTGGGGCAAGGTGGCTTGCAGGGTGACATCCAGAATGCCAGCTTTGTCCACGTACCCCAGCGGCAGATTATTCTGGCTAAGAGCCTCCACCAAAACGACCAGCGCGATCAAGACCACGATCCCCAGCGGGATGGCGACGGTGCCAAGGATAAACCCGCGCCTGACCCCCACGCGGCGGTATTCGTGCTTGGCGACTAACCAAAGATTACGCATGGCTGGCCTCCACTTTCGCCACTCCGTTCTGCACCACATTGATAAAGATGTCGTCCAGTGATGGCTGTGCCAGTTCAAAGCGCTCGATTTTGACGTCTTCGCGGGCGGCCAGGGTGCGGAACACGGCTTGCGGATCTGCGCCAATTTCCAGCGCCATCTGCCACGCGCCATTGTGTTGACGTGTCTCCAACACGCCGGGGATATGCGTGAAATCGCCTTGCCCTTGGATGACGACGGCGTTGCCGGCAAAATTCCGCTTAATCTCATCCACCGCACCATACAAAACCGCCCGCCCATCATCAATGAGGACAATCCGGTTGCACAACGCCTCCACCTGGTACATCTGGTGCGTGGACATCAGAATGGACTTGCCGGCCTGCCGTTGCTCCTCAAAAACCTCTTTGACGAGGCGGGTGTTCACCGGATCTAAGCCAGCAAACGGTTCGTCAACCACAATCAGTTCGGGATCATGCAGGAGCGTAGCGATGATTTGCGCCTTCTGCTGCATACCCTTGCTCAACTCCTGTACCTTCTTCTGGCGATGCTCGGCCAGATCCAGCCGTTCCAGCCACCCAGCCAGACGACGCCGAGCGGTCTTTTCGTCCAATCCTTTCAGCGTCGCCAGATAGACGAGCGTGGGTTCCAGTTTTTGGTCTTTGTACAGGCCTCGCTCTTCGGGCAAGTAGCCGATGCGCCGTTTCCTGGCCACGTCCAACTCGCCACCGAGGATCCGAACAGTGCCGGTATCTGGCTTGAAGATATCCAGCATCATACGAATCGTCGTCGTTTTGCCGGCACCGTTTGGCCCGAGCAAGCCAAAGATTTCGCCCGGCTCGACGGCAAAGGATACGTCGGCTACTGCCTGTGTTTCGCCAAATCGCTTGGAGATGCGGGAAACTTGTATCGCGTGCATTTCGGATCGCCCTTTCTATGGAGTGGCGCAAAAGGTGCTTTCCCCAAGAGGGCCCCATCCGCTGAGGGGATCTGGGGTGGTCAGATGGAGATTTCTAACCCTCGGCCTCTCGGGCTGGTTTAGCTGGCATAAAGTAATCGGTCGCCCCTTCCTGTAAGAGCACCAAAAGGGCATAAATGCCTATGGCCGTACCTATGGGGAAATTAATCAAGCCCAGGATGCCTACCACGATTGCCAGGACCCGGCCCCAAGCCTTGCGTGCCAGCAGGCCGTATCCCGCCACAAGGCCCGGTATCGCCAGCACTGCCAGCAGCGCGCCAACGACTGTCCCGACGACGCTCAGGATCGCCATCGCCTGCGAATCACCGGAGGCAACTCCGATGCCCGCCAGCAGCATGAATACAAATGCCCCTATCAGGAGGAAGATGGCATTGCCCACGATATAGAGCCAGCCTAAAATTGTGACATGCAGTTTCAATTGGTGTTCATTCAAGAAGTTCATGGGTGTCCTTCCTTTCCTAATCAAACGAAACGGTTGCTGTATTCTTGACTCATTCTGACCAGGCTTATTTCAGCCATCGCTTATGATTTGAGTGCATTCAATTTCGGTTGGTAAGGGCAGGCCTTGCGCCTGCCCTTACCAACCCATTTTGAATACACCCTTATGATTTACGCCTCTTGAAGACGCAGAAATAGACATTACTCCACAGCGGCATACCTTGGCCAGCGACAAAGCCAACATCGCGATTTTTCCCCACGGCCCCTACGGGTTGCATATGAACAAGTTCCCAACCTCTATTACCATAGGAGTTCAGCTCGGGAATCATGGTTTCCGGTGAGTACTTTGCCGGTTGCCCGCCAGGCCACATCTGCTGCATGTACTCTTTGGCTCCTTCATTCTCGATGCTGGCCCAGATGAATCTGGCCAGGTATTCCCACTTCTCATCCATTGATCCCTCACCTTTGGCTTTCCAGCCAGTTGCCAATGATGGCATATTTGAAGTCGTGGCCGCCCAGACAGCGCGCCGCCCCCCACAACCCGTAGAGAATGGTCAGGCCCCAGATGCCCAGCGGGACAATCATCAGGGCCAGGCCAGCCCACAACCCAGGTGGCGGGGACGTATCATAAGCTGCGGGATTGGCAAGGACCGGCGGTAACAACGAGGCCATCCACAGCCCTCCCCAGCAGCACCAGGCCAGCATGGTTATGATGAAGGTCACTGCCTGGTAGACCAGCGCCTGGAGCGCCTGAACTGCCACATAGGCTGATTTTTCCTTCTGGACCAGCCAGATCACCAGCGCCGCGACAATGCCGCCGATGCCGTTGGTAAACAGCCCCAGGAGTATGCTGCCATGCGCCAAACCGGCCAGCGCCCGCTCGTCTTGCTTGATGATGATCTGTTCGTTCATTGTCTCTCCATCCTTTTTGGGCCACTAGTTTCTCTCTAGCATTTGCCGAATCGTCAGGACTTCGTTCAGAATCGCGCTCAAGACCTCAGTCGAGGTAATGGCCGGTTGCCCCTCCAGGTCTGCGGCTGTCGGACCCATACTCCCACGGAAACGTCGCAGTTCTGTACCCACGATTTCGTAAACCTCCTGGACGTTCGGCAAACCTACCAGACTCTCTTCGGCACCTGTTGTGCCGCTCATCCCGGCCGTCTGGATGTTCAATGTGCCCAGGCCAAAGAGCCAGCGATCCAGGAGGTCCCGCTTGACTGTCAGGTTGGTCACGGTGCGATAGGGCACGTGCTTGATCGACTTGGTCAAGATGCCCACGTGCACGATCACCTCGTCATGCTGAATCTCGTAACGCAGACTGCGGTAATAAGGTCCCACCAGGATCATCGCCGGTATCCACCAGGCAAGGTCAGCGATGGCAATGATGATGATCACAAGCAGGGCCCCGCTCGTGCCTATATCTGGGTCGCTACTTATGAGCCAGGTAAGCAGAACGCCGCCGATCAGGATCGGTATCGCCAGGGACGTCAGGGCCAGTTGCAGCTTGGTCAAGTATCGGGGACTGGGTCTAAAAGTTTGCGTTTGCATTTGTTGTACTCTTCTAGCTGTATCGGGTCATGGGGCACGCATCAATAATACCATAATTATAGAATCGATTCATGACATGCCTCTCCCGACAAGCTGATAATCGTCATACCAGTGACGCTTTTAGTTCAGCCAGGTATGGACTGAATGTCACCACTACTATTTCTAATAGCCCAGGATCGCATCCAGCAGTTCCTCGGCTGGACATCCCTTGACCAGAAAAGCGTCGGCACCAGCCGCCAGCGCCTCGGCTCGAAAAGCGGGATACATGGACAGCACGACAACTTTGACCCCTGGCCACCTGTTCTTGATAAGGCGAGTGGCCTCCAAACCATCCATGACCGGCATCCGGGCATCCATCAACACCACATCCGGGTGGTATTCTCCCAGCAGGCGCACGGCCTCCCGCCCATCGGCTGCCTCGCCGATCACCTCGACCTCCGACCAGGTGGCCAGCAGTGCCCGCAAGCCATGCCGTGAGCGGGGGGCATCGTCAGCGATCAGTAATCGGATGCGTTGTTCTCCCTCTGTACCGCAACAGTGGTAATTGTTCATTTTCCCCGCTCAGGTGCGCGCGCGGCTTATTGATCTCAGGCCAGGCAAGTGCCGGCTTAGCCCAACCAGCGGTTTGCGTAGCCCCTCAGTAGTCTTTCGAGAGGGCTTAGTCCCTGTCTGAGCAACGGCTTTGATCAAGCGGTAATGCTCGACCTCCCGCAGCAGGTCTTGGTACTGTTCTTGTTTGACCATTTGATCTGAGTAAAGCGCAAGACCAATCATAATTCACCTCTCTATCTCCTGGCCGGATACTCTTGTCTCCAGTATATCGGAGGAGGCTCTCCATGTCATCGGATAAAGAGTGGAATTTGGCATACGCAAAAAGGACCGCTTTGGGGCGGCCCTTCTCCACTCAGATTGTAGCCTGACTACAACAAATGTGGTACGTGCAGTATCATCTTCTTGAACGATGAAGTTAAGGAGTGAGATGATTTTTCTACTCCCTCAAAATATGAAGATGGCCAGTCTCACCGCCACGAGAGCACTCGCTCGTCCACGTTGTGGTATTGCAGAGTGCCCTCTGGGTACAGCACCAATCCATCCAACGTTCCAGAAGGGAACATTGGCCGCTGGTTGTTGCCATCGGCATGCATCACCCACATCTCCCAGCGCCCGGTGCGATCCGTCAGAAACGCGATCTGGCTCCCATCCGGCGACCAGGTCGCCGCCACATTGTTCCAGGAGTGTTCCTCTTCACCATTGATCCGCTGCTCCACGATGACGCGCAATGGCGTCTCGGTCAGCCGCACACGCCCGCTGCCGTCGGCATTTAACACGTGAACCTCCCAATGATCGTGCTGCCAATAATTGACGGCAATCTTGCCCCCATCGGGAGAGAAGACCGGCGAGTGGTCATTCACGTCGTCTGTCAGAGCCCATGTCGTCCCCTGATTGAGGTCCAGGTTGACCAGGCCCATCTCCCCATCGTAGACCAGGCGCCAATCGTTAGCTGGATCCCAGGCCGGCGCGTAGGAGAAGAGATCACCCGGCAGGTCTTCGAAGGCGCCGGTGGCGACATCCACCACGCCCAGGCTCCAGAAGGGGTGAGGCAGCAAGGTGTAGCAGAATTGGGTGTCGATGGCGCCGGTGTCGTCGACTTCAACCACCACCTGGATGTCCTCTTTATCTACCACGGGCTCAGAGGGCAACTTGCGGCTGCATTTGTGCTCGGGTTCAAGGCGGCCGCCGTGTTGCATACTGATGGCAATGCGGGTGCCATCGGGAGACCAGACCGGCGCTTTGGGTTGGCGTAGGTCGCCTGCGATGACCCGCTCGCCACTGCCGTCCACGTTGATCACCCACAGACTGCCTGCGGCGCCGTGCTGCGGGCCTTCCCAACGGGTGAAGGCCACCCACTGACCGTCGGGCGACAGGGCGGGGTCAATGCCGGTGGTGAGATAACGCACATGGCTTCCGTCGACGTTGATGGCATAAATCGGCCCACCGCTTACCGTTAGAAAGACGATGATGCCAGTCGGGTTGGGGCTGCTGCCGCCATGGGCTGCCGCGTTGGGAGCGAACGCCATGCCCGCCACCACCAACAGAGCCAGCAGCAGCGCCGTCGCGAGCAGGCGGATAGTTACCCTGTGCTTAGCTATGAACCATAAGCGTATCATGCTAATCTCCTGTACTTTCTCGTACCTCATTCTATGTTGCGGCGATTGTGAGCCAGATCATCCGCCGATTGGGGCTCAATGGAGACGGCGCTGGTCATATTCCAGCGCAGCCGCTGGTCCTGTTGGTCGGGTTGGATGACGACAGTGTAGGTGATATCACCCAGCTTGTTCTCACCGATAGCCTTGATGCGCACTACCCTGCCTGGCAACTCCAGGTCGGGGATGGCGTCAAGGGTGATGGTCACCGGGTTGCCGGCGCTGATCTCGACCACATTCAGCTCGGTCAGGTCGTCGGTCTCGATCTGCCAGGCGGAAAAGTCGGCCACCTGCGCCACCAGCGTGCCAGGGTCGACCAACTCCCCCACCTTGACATCCAAGGCGGCCACGGTGCCGGCGAAGGGCGCGCGCAGCTCCGTCTCAGCCAACGCCGCTCGCGCCTGGGCCAGGGCCGCCTCGGCCGCGGTCACCTCTGCTTCCGCTGCCGTGATCTCCTCGGGGCGCGCCCCGGCTTGGACCAGCTCAAGCTGGGCCTGGGCGCGGCGGATCTCCGCCTCGGCAGCAGCAATCGCCGCCTCACTGGCTGGCTGGCGTAACGTAGCCAGGCTGGCCTCGGCCTGGGCCAGTTGGGCGCGTGCCGCCGCTACCTCGGCGTCGCTAGGCCCACGCACCGCCAGGTGGTAGTTGGCCAGGGCGGTTTCGTAGTCCAACGTAGCCTGCTCAAGTTCAGCCGCCTGCGGCGAAGCGCCTACCTCGGCGCCATAGGCTACCTGGTCGTAGGCCCACTGCACCTGTTGCAGGGCGACTTCGGCCCGGCGCAGTTCGGCAGCAGCAATGGTGACCTCATCCTCGTCGGGACCCTCGCGCACCTTTTTCAATGAGGCCTGGGCGGAAGCCATGGCCGCCTCGGCCGCGCTGACCTCCTCAGGACGGGCACCCTCGGTGATCCCGGCCAATTGGGCCTGAGCGGCCTCGACAGCCGCCTGGGCGGCTGCAATCTCTTGCGGACGGGGGCCGGCCTTCAGTTGGTCCAGCCGGGCTTGGGCACTCCGCAGCCCTGCTTCCGCCTGGGCGACGGCCGCCGTTTGTCGGGCAGCCTCCAGCCGGAGCAGCACCTGGCCTGCTTCGACACTGTCTCCCTCAGCCACGGGCACCTCGGCCACGACCCCACCCGTCGGCAGACTGAGAGCCACATATTGGACCGGCACTACCTTCGCCTCGGCCACCACCTGGCTTGCCGCTTCCACCGCCGGCAAAACTGTCTCAGGTTCCGCTGTCGCTCCTGAGGCAGTCGCCTGGG
Organism: Anaerolineales bacterium; assembly: GCA_024643945.1. Next base: position 1,269 of record JAHELX010000253.1, on the reverse strand, counting down.
GCAGCCCACCCCTCAGGATCAGAAAGGCGCCACCGGCCAGAATAGCGAGTACCACCGCTCCGATAATCCACTTTTTCATTCTGAACCTCCTATTACTCGTACGCCAACACTTCCCGCACGGTCAACCGCGAGGCGTTCCAGGCGGGGAGAAAGCTCGCCATCGCAGCCAGGATCAAGACGACCCCCAGCCAGAGCAATGCACCATTGGTAGAAAAGGTATAGCTCAGGGGCGCATCCGTTAAGGCCACGCCAACAGCATGGCTGAGGAGCTGGCTGATCGGTAGGGACAAAATAGCTCCGATCAGCCAGCTCAGCACGCCAATGAAGAGGCCTTCGACCATAAAAACCTTGAGCACAGAGCCATCGGAGGCGCCAACTGCCCGCATTACCCCAATTTCGCGCGTTCGTTCCAGCACGTTGATGCTCATGGTCCCCATCAACCCCAGACCACCGACGACAGCGATGAGGACGGCCATAATAGCCAGGAAGATGACGATGATGTTGACTTGATACTCAACGTTCTCGCGAATCGAGGCAATTGTTTCAGTTGAACTGACCCGCAGGCCGCGGCTGTCGAAGTGTTCTTTAATTTGCTTGGCTAATTCCGACTGGAAGGCAGCCTCTTGCTGCGTAGTGCCCCTTGGGTACGAAGTGCCCCTTGGGTACTTAGTGCCCCCTGGGTTCGCAGTGCCGCCTGAATACGTAATGTCCTCTGAGTAATCGGCGACAATCAGGACGACGCCAGTGCGCCCTACGAAGCGGACGACACGGGCAAAGTAGGGTTGGTTGGCGTACGCGATGCGTCCCGTCAGCACTCCCTGGACGATGCCGACCACCCGCCACGTTGTCTCGCGCCCTTCAATTTTGAGGAGGATCTCGTCGCCCACCTTGATGTCGGGCTCTTCTCTGATCACCTCGGTATTGAGGACGATCGCGTTCTCGTCATCAGGCAACAGCCAGCGGCCCTCGAGGACAGTGGGTTGAATCAATTTTGTATCAGCCGGCGAGGCGATGATGTTGATGTTGGGCCCCTCGTGACCATCGGGGCGCAGGCGGCGAGCTGTGTTTCCGTTCCAACTTTCGGCGTCGGCTACACCTGGCACGCGCAGCGCCTCCCGTTCGATGGCCTCAATGCGATGGGGGCGAGTGAAGTACACTTCAACGTCGTAATTCCAGTAGCTGAGCGCGTCATCGAGCGTGGTCAGCAGCGAGGCATGGACGCTCAGGACAGCAACGAAAATCGCGCCGCCGAGGGTCAGCGTAGATAAC
>JAHELX010000009.1:20115-32236 GCA_024643945.1 Anaerolineales bacterium | reverse complement strand
TTCTCTCCAGCCATCTCCTGCTTCAGGCACCATAGCGCGCAGGCGACGGCGTATCCATTCGTGGTCCACACAGCGCTCTGGCTGCGATCCACCTCGCCCATCAACGCTTCGCGCCCGTCCACGATCAGCGTGAAGCCGTGCCCTAAGGTCTGACGCAGCCGCAGCCCACGGGGATGAACTACGAGCGGTACGTCCTCCGCGTTATAGGGCGTCGGACAAATCACCAACAGCGCGATTCCGCGGGCTTGAGCCTGTTGCAGTTGGGGCAACAATTGGTCCAGTTCGTCGTCGTCCCCGACGAGGAGCGCGATCTCTTTCTTCGCCCCCTCGATCATCTGGCGCGCGTAAGAAAAGAGATTTTTGCGCCCCGCCAGGTTCCAGGTATTGCCTGGCGGGGCGGCGCTTTCGGCCATTCCCTTGAGCCCGTGAGCCAGGGCGTCGAGGTTGCCCTCCAACTCGTAGCGTATCCGGCCCAGGAATTGTTCTGGCGGAACCGGAGCGTAACGTACCTGCTCGGCGAAGGACTGGGTCAAGGCGGCGCCACGCACGACCAGTTTGGCCAGAATCTCGTAGATAGTAGAGCGCGGGACACCGGACTCTTTGGCGATCTGGTAACCGCTGGCGGGGCCAAGCCGCACCAACGCGACGTAGGCCTTCGCCTCGTACTCCGTAAAACCTATCTCCCCGAGGCGTTCAACCATAGTGCTCATTTAACACCTACCTGGTAGTTATGAATCGCCTAACGTAACTAGTTAACTAGCTACTAATATGCCATTCATTTGCCCATTTGTCAAGGATGAGAAAAACGTGGTAAGATGATGCTGTACTGGTTCAATGGCATGACAATCACATCCGAGAGCGAGGGCGATGACTCGCCTAACACCACGTTAACCGGCGCCATCGTTGACCAGCCCGCCTCGCTGGGCCTCTCGTTCAAGATCGGGTATTTGAACCTGACCCTGATTTCCGTGATCCGAATCGAGATGAATTCGAAAAATGAGGCACAAGCGATCAGAAGTGTTTTTTGAACTGGTGACTCCACGTCTTGTGCTTAGACGGCTCCGTCTATCCGATTGTGCAGCCATGTTTGAATATCGTTCTGATCCAAATGTTTCGCGTTTTCAGATGTGGGAGCCACGCAGTGTAGAAGAAGTACGTTCGTTCATTACGGGCCTCTCGAATGTGAAGCCCGATACGCCGGGTACTTGGTTCCAGCTTGCTATCACTCTGCGGGAGTCCGGCTTGCTGGTAGGTGACTGCGGTCTTCGTTTTCCGGCTGAGGAGATACACCAGGTAGAAGTGGGTATTACTCTTGCTCCCTCTCATCAGGGCAAAGGATATGCAACAGAAGCGTTGGTCGCGGTTCTTGAGTATCTCTTTGTCTCACTTACCAAACATCGCGTGTTTGCCTCTACTGACCCACGGAATCATTCGTCGGTCGCCCTCTTGGAACGAGTGGGGATGCAAAAAGAGGCCCATTTTCGAGAAAGCTTGTGGTTTAAGAATGAATGGGCGGATGATCTGGTCTTTGCAATGCTTGATAGGGAATGGAAAGCTCGAAATTAGATCGACCTCAAGAACACTCCTACCGACTATACCCAACGCACTTGAAAATTCAGAGGCAGAAGAGTACCTTGCTGAGGCGAAAAATCAACTTTAAGAAAGTTCGTAGTAGCGAAAACAATCTGTGGTATGATCGTTGACCATACCGATCGCCTGCATAAAGGCATAGCAGATGGTTGGCCCGACAAACTTGAACCCACGCTTTTTCAGGTCTTTGCTCATAGCCTCAGACGCGCTCGTTTGCGCCGGTAGTTCTGATAGCGTCGACCAACGGTTCTGCATGGGTTTCCTGTTCACAAACTGCCAAATATAGGTATCGAAACTGCCAAATTCCTCTTGCACCTTGAGAAACGCTTGAGCGTTGGTAATCGCCGCTTCAATCTTGAGCTTGTTGCGTATGATACCCGGATCTCGTAATAGCTGCTGTTTTTCTGCCTGGTCAAACTGAGCCACTTTGATCGGGTCGAAATCGGCAAATGCTTGACGATAGTTTTCACGCTTCCTCAAGATGGTGATCCAACTCAAACCCGCCTGCGCCCCTTCCAAAATGAGAAACTCAAACAAGCGCTGATCATCGTGTAGCGGCATGCCCCACTCCTGGTCATGATAAGCGATGACCAGGGGATCATCACCTGCCCAGGCACATCGTGCTTTCACCATATCACCTCCTCACGCGAGCGCCATGTATGCAACTGTATCGCAACTGGTTATAAATAGCGGACTTGTGCGACATATCAGAACACGCTATCTTCCTTGCAATAAGGTCGCGTACGTTCCCAAGCGGTTTGGCCGCTATGTAGCTAATCTTCTAAACTGGCGGACGTTGCCAACCGCCTAATGCAGTCTCGATATATTCAGCCGCTGCCAGGGCCACATCCTCGCGCCAGGGTCGTGCTACCAACTGCACGCCGATAGGCAAACCCTCCGGCGACGCGCCGGCACGCACGATAACACACGGCCAGCCGGTCAGGCTAAAGGGCAAGGTATAGTTGAATCGCAACTCTGCTTCCTCGCCATGCCGGGACGCAGGTCGATAATCCGCCGGACACAAGATCATATCGTAATTGGCGATGAACGCGAGCATTGCACTCCGGAAACGATCCCAATTCAGAAACATCTGCTCGACCTCGGCACCGGACAACTGGCGCGTGCGCCAGTAGCATTCAGTGATCAACCTTGACTCGGATAAACAGGCCGGGCGCGATTCTTCTACAATCAAGCCTGCGGCCGAGAGCCCGCGCGCTGCTCTTTCTACTGTGGTGATGGTCTCTCGAGTGGGAGTAGCCTCGCCGTCATCAGTGTAAAATGCGACGCGTAGTCCTTTGAGCTCAACCGCTCCCGGGTCACCGAGGGGCACCGGTATCACACCTGAATCACAGCCATCCACCCCAGCGATGATAGGAAAAACCAGCGCAAGGTCTTTCACGTAACGCGCCATGGGGCCAATCTGCGTCCGGTAATCGCTCAGGCCGCCAGGATGATTGAACGTACCAGTATTCGGCACACGCCCACTGGAAGGCTTGAGGCCGGCAATTCCACAAAAGTGCGCAGGCACACGGATACTGCCACCTGAATCACTACCCAGGCCCAGCGGCGACTCACCAGCCGCAATGGCCGCCGCTTCCCCGCCACTGCTACCCGCAGGAGTGCAGGCTAGGTCATAGGGATTGTTTGTACGTCCATAGACTGGATTGTCAGTCCAGCCCCCGCTGCCGCCGGGCGGGCAGTTCGTTTTGCCCAGCAAAATCGCTCCGGCAGCTTTCATCCGCGCCACGACTACCGCATCCTGCTCCGGCACAAAGCCTGCACGCTCTTCCAGTCCGGCAGCAGAAACGACACCTGCCGCGTCAAAAACATCTTTGACCGTGAATGGTACCCCGTGAAGCGGGCCTCTGATCTCATCTCGTGCCAACATTGCATCGGCTTCGCGTGCCTGTGAGCGGACAGAGTCCGGCACCAGTTGCACAACGGCATTCAGACGCGGATTGACGGCCTCAATGCGCTGGAGATAAGCTTCTACGATCTCTTCCGAAGAGACTTGCCTGGTCCGTATTGCCGCGGCCAGTTCAGCGGCAGAAGTATAGATCAATTCATCCATAGAAGTACTGATAGACATACCACTCATCCCGACCAGCGTGGGGGTCCATCCCGATGATGACGAGCGTGCCGCCTGGCGCGAGCAGGCGGCGCGCTTCGGTGATAAAGCTACGCGGTTGATCGAAATGGTGCAGAGCGTTGACGCAAAAGACGAGATGAAAGCTGGCGTCAGGAATAGGAGTATAGCATTCCACCGGGCATTCGTCCAATTCTGGATGAATATCGACGGCAGTGACCCACAGTCGCTGTTCTCGGCCGAGGTGCTGGACAGTCTGGCATTGCAGTACCATAGTGTAGACGAACGGATGCTCTCGTGGGGGAAATAGCCATAATAGATGCAGACAAACAAGTGCGCCCTCTTTTTCTCAAGGACGGCCTCGTGGTATAATCAGTCCTACTTTGGCCGGGGTTACAGCCCGGCTAATACCCGAGGACGGAGCTTCGATATTGAGCACCCTTGTCAACCCCTACCATGCCGGGCGGCCTGTCGAAGGCCCTGCGATGTTCTTTGGCCGAGACGATGCCCTGATCTGGGTAGAGCAGCAACTCACTCTCGACCGCCGATTCCTGATCGTGTATGGTCCAGACTTGATCGGCAAGACCTCGATGGTCCGCCGTCTACCTGCCGTTCTGCCCAAGAACGTATATTGCCTCTATTTTGAATGCAAGCCTCACAGCGGCAAGTCGTTGGCTCAGGTATTGGCGGCACTGGCAGGCGAGCTAGCCAATCAGTTGATGGCCCGAGGCCTTGTTTCACCTCATCAGGTAGACACAGCCGCCGACTCGGCCACAGCCGTCAAGTCCCTCTTGCAGCAGGCCATTCGTGCACTGAGCGGGGAACAGTTACTGCTCATTCTCGATGACGGGCACTGCCTGGTGAGAGACGAGATCCCCTCACTGGCTGACTTCTTCGACTTCCTGACCAGCCTGCTGACCGAAGTGCCAGCCCTGTACCTGCTGCTAACACTATCTGACTCGGCCTATAGCCAGCTCACTCATCCCCTTCTGGTGGGTGCGGTGGCCTTTCGCCTGGGGCCACTCAGCAGCGATGCGGCACAGCAACTCATCACCAGACCTGCACAAGGGGCGTTGCGTTTCGACGCAGGCGTAGTCAAGCGCATCACGGAGATCACGTCAAACCACCCTTACTATTTGCATCTTTTCTGCTACACCCTTTACAACTGTTGTGCACGAGAGGGATGGATAAACCAGAGCGACATAGACCGAGTGCTGGAAACGTTGTTAACTCTCCCTAACCAACAATTTGATGCTATCTGGGACCAATCCAGCCCGGCAGAACGGGCGGCGCTGGCGGCATTAGCCGGATTGAGGGGCGCGCACGGCCCGATTACTCGCCAAGAGGTGATCAATTATCTGCGAAAGTTCGAACTGCGCGTTATCCCTCAAGTGATTCTGGATGCACTTGAGTCACTGGCCGACCGGGGCGTGTTGGTACGAATGGGAGCACTGAGCTATCGCTTTGAGGTAAATCTCTTTCGTTACTGGCTTGATCGTCACACCGACCCGGCCGAGGTGTTGACCGGTGTTGATTGGGGCCGACTCAGCGCGCGACTGGCTACCCGATCTGATATTGAGGAGATGGCGGCGGAGTCGCTGCGCAGTAGCCGCGAGACGGAAGAAGAAGAAAGGGATGGGCATAATAGATGGGGTTTGGGACAACTATCCATCTTGGGCTTAACCGGGACGGCCTTAATCGGGACGGCTCTGCTGGCATTGGCTTTCAGTGGCGTGTTGCCCTTGGGAACCATTACTCCAACGCCGACGGGGGTACTGGTCCAGGCGTCGGATGGCTTCAAATCGCCAACCCCCACGGCCACCTTCACCCCAGTGCCCGCGCCGACACCCACCCGGCCGCTGGTCGTTGCCCGCTCCTTGCCGGCAATCGTCTACATGGCGCGCAGCATCACTGCCAACAGCCTCCCCCAGACTTGGGAACTCTTCGTAATGAACGCTGACGGCACTAGTCGCCAGCAGCGAACTGAAAGCAATGCCGACAACATCACGCCGATTTGGTCGCCTGACGGGCAACGCATTGCTTTTGTCTCACAGCGCGACGGCAATCGGGAAATCTACGTGATGAACGCAAGTGGCACAGGCATGGTGAACATCACCCAGAATTCAGCCGAGGATTGGACTCCCTCCTGGTCACCCAACGGTCAACAGATTGCCTTTTCGTCCAACCGGCAAGGTAACTGGGAAATCTACATCGTGAACGCTGACGGCACCGGATTGAGGCAGATCACCAACGATGGGAGCGGCAATCTGTCGCCAACTTGGTCACCTGATGGACAAACGATGGCTTATGCCAGCAAGCGCGATGGGAATTGGGAGATTTATACGATGCCTGCCCCGGATACCCAAAGCCAGGCGACAGGTGCGCGGCGTCGCCTGACCTTCTCGGAAGGAAATGATCTATCGCCTATCTTTTCGCCGCAAGGAGACCGCATTGCCTTTGAGAGCAATCGAGAGGGAAATGTGGAGATCTACGTGATGCAAGCTAACGGATCAAACCAACGGAACCTCAGCAACCTGCCCTATGCCGATGAGCATAGCCCGGGCTGGTCGCCTGACGGCCAGCGCCTGGTGTTCGACTCCAACCGGGAGGGAAATTGGGATCTGTTTATGATGACCACCACAGGAGAGAACGTCGTCAACCTTACCAACAGCCCCGATATAGACGAGCAGTCTCCTGCGTGGCGACCTTAACCTCTATCTCGCTATCTTCATATGATCCTTCAGATTATGCTCCACCGCATAGGCGGCAGCCTCGGCGCGATTAGAAACCCCTAGCTTACCCAAGATGTTACTCACGTAATTGCGCACAGTTCCCTCGCCCAGGTAGAGCGCTTCGGCTATCTCACGATTCGTCTTGCCTTCTGAGATAAGGGCAAGCACTCGCAACTCCTGCTCGGTCAGATCAGCAAAGGCAGCAAAGGCTTCTTTGCGAGCTGCTTCACGGACTTTGGCCAACACACGCCGGGTAAGGCTAGGATCGAGGAGCGCCTCGCCACGTCCCACCGTTTCGATGGCGCGCACCAATTCATCGCTGCCGATTTGTTTAAGGACGTAGCCAGCGGCGCCAGCAGCAATTGCGTCGAATAGCAATTCTTCTTCTGCATACGAGGTGAGCATAATGACTCTGGTATCAGGAATCTGGCCGATGATGCGTCGACATGCATCAATTCCACTACTTCCGGCCAGCCGGATGTCCATCACCACAACATCAGGTCTATACTCAAGTGCACGGGTGACGGCCTCATCGGCAGTGGCCGCTTCGGCTACTACCTGCCAGCCGGGCTGCCGCTCCAGAAGGCCCCTCAATCCCAGGCGCACGACCTCGTGATCGTCAACTACCATTATTTTCACAATGTCGCTCCCTTATAAAATAGGCATCAAGCCTCGTCTAGCGCCCTCATATTCATAGGGCACCTCTAAATCTATAGTCACGCCACGACCGGGCTGACCACTGATGGTCAGTTTGCCGCCGAGCAGCATCGTCCGTTCGCGCATATTGCGCAGACCATGCCCTCTCCCATTGCCAGGCAGGTGGGTCATCCCAATGCCATCGTCGGTGATGCGAAGATGTAGCGAATCCGTCCCCCACCGCAAGCGCACGACAACCCGTTTGGCCTGGGCGTGACGCGAAACGTTGGACAGAGCCTCGCGCACAATACGCAGGACGTGTTGCCGTCGCTCAGGAGTGAGTACGTGAGGATCCTCACCATCCACAATCAGGTCAACCGACAACAGAGTATTGACATGCAAATCGCGCAGCATTTTTGAGAGGCTTTCCGCCAGATGCGTAGCCTCAGTTTCGGGTTCAGCGCGTAAGTCAAAGATGTAGCGCCGGATATCCTGAATGGTGTTGTTGAGTGATGTCATCACCTCGGCTAGCTTCTCTTTGGCCTCGTTAGGGGAGTCATCTATCAGATAGGCCGCGCTTTCTATCATCAGTCCAGCCGCATAGATGGATTGGATTGTCCCATCGTGCAGTTCTCGCCCGATTCGCTCCCGGTCGGCCATCAGTACCCGGGTTCGCTCTGCCCCCTCCAGCACTCGGGCTGTTTCAATCTGAAAGATCTCCATGGCCCGGATCACGCTGTAAGCCAGGATCACTCCAAAGATGGAAAGAAATACCTGAATAGGCACGCCGACGGTGCGTTCTAGCAGACTATAGTTCAGCACGTTGGCTGGCACAAAGGAAGCATCCGGCACAATGAGGCCATTGAGCAAGGCCAAGGCTGCCAGCGACAAACTTGCCATATGCAAGAAATGCTCAATGCGAGGCAGGTTTAGCGGTTTGATCTCTTGCTGAATATGTCTGTGGAGTCCCAGTGCGGCAACTATCGCGGATGGGCCGGCCAGCAAATAGCGACTGAACACCTCCCAGTCGGTCAAAAGCACATGGTCGGGAGCTATGTGCAAGAGCCAGCTTCCCACCAAGGTCACTTCCCAAGCTGCCAGCAAGCCGATGGGAAGCGACGTGGCCAGGGCCTGCGGCACTGGCTCTGGGGTCATCAATTGCAACCCAAATCGCATTAGTGCGGCAAAGGATAACGTTAGTAACGAAACCTGGGCAAACCGCAATGCAGCGACCAGGGTCGCCGGAAGGTACGTGGCCTGAATGGGGATGAACGCGTGTCCCCACTGAGCCAGTCCATTGGCAATACCAAATATCGCCAGAAATGGAAGGCTCCTACTCAAGGCCAGCCGGCTGTGTTGACGTGACTGCGAAGCGATGGCAAGCCCAACAACAAAGAAGACCTGGCCGTACAGAAAAAAGAAGACAATTTGGTTGGTCTCAAAAAAACTTCGCAGCAATTCAGCCATCTAACTACACGTCAATCTCGGCTCGGGACAGTTTTCTCTTCCTGGTGCCCCATCAAAGTGATCTTGATAGGCCCGATTCAGCCGCCATGGGCGTGGCCTTGGTATATCATAATCTCTGTGATGGGGTACTGGTTGTTATTGTACCAACGAGATGCCGGAGGAGCAAGTTTTTTCTACCGTCCCATTGCGAAATCGTTTGACAACCCTATTTTCTTGGATTACAATCCCCATGACTCTGGAAAACAACGTCTCGTCCGGAGAGAGAAAAAGAGGTGATATTACGATGATGACCAGTGTCGAAATTCGGCAGGCTTTTTTGGATTATTTTGAGAAGCACGGGCACACTGTCGTGGCCAGTTCCTCTCTCCTGCCGGGCAACGACCCAACACTGCTTTTCACGAACGCCGGGATGGTGCAGTTTAAAGACGTATTTCTGGGGTTGGAAAAACGCGATTACACACGAGCTACTACCGCCCAAAAATGTATGCGGGTTTCGGGCAAGCACAACGACCTGGAAAACGTGGGGCCTTCGCCGCGCCATCACACTTTCTTTGAGATGCTGGGGAACTTCTCCTTCGGCGATTATTTCAAAAAAGAGGCGATTCGCTATGCCTATGAATGCCTGACCCAGAGCTATGGGTTAGATCCAGAGCGGCTGTACTACACGGTCCACACTGAGGACGATGAGGCCTACGGCTACTGGGTAAACGATATAGGGGTGGACCCGAAGCGCGTCTATCGCATGGGTGATAAGACCAACTTTTGGATGATGGGCGACACCGGCCCTTGCGGTCCTACCAGCGAACTTCATTACGACTGGGGACCTGAGTTTTGCACTTGCCATCAGCCCGATTGCAGCGTGGCCCTCGACAACGGCTGCGAGCGATGGCTGGAAGTTTGGAATCTGGTCTTTATGCAGTTCAACCAGGCAGCCGACAGCACCCGGACTCTCTTGCCCAAACCGGGCGTGGATACTGGCATGGGGTTGGAGCGGGTCGTGTCGATAGTGCAAAACAGGCGCAGCAATTACGAAACCGACCTATTCACTCCTATTATGGATTGCATCCAAGAATTGCTGGGCCATACTGACGCAGAACAAGAAGAGCATCTGGTATCATATCGTGTCATCGCCGACCACGGACGCGCTGTCACCTTTATGATCGGTGATGGGGTCATGCCGGGCAACGAAGGCCGACGCTACGTGTTGCGCCTTATCTTGCGCCGGGCCGCTCGCCACGGGCGGATGGCGGGTTTCACCCAGCCGTTCCTGGCCGAGATTGCCAAAGTCGTCATCAGGGAGATGGGCGCGCACTACACCGAACTCAAGGCGCGCCAGGAATTCATCTTGAACGTCATCACCCAGGAAGAAGAGCGTTTTTATCAGACTTATGAGTTTGGGCTGAGGCTGTTGACCGACCTGATGGAAGAGCTGAAGGCCAACGGGGAGAGCGTCGTCGCCGGCCGCGAGGCGTTCAAACTACACGCCACGTATGGCTTCCCCTTTGAGCTGACCCGAGATATTGCGTTGGAACACGGCTTCCTGGTGGACGAGGCTGGCTTCCATCAGGCGATGGCCGAGCACGAAAAGATCTCTGCTTCTGATCAATTTAAGATGACCGGCGAAGAGACACATGCATTTTACGCCAATCTGCTGGCGCAGTTGAAAGCCGAAGCCAAGGTCGGTGCCGATGGGGTGAAGTATGCTCCCTATCAAGGCACCGAGATGGAAAGCCATCTCGGTGCCATCATCCGCGACGAGCAAGTAGTAAACGATGCGCGCGAGGGGCAGCAAGTAGAATTGGTACTGGCTGCTACCCCCTTTTACGTAGAGTCTGGGGGGCAGGTCAGCGATACTGGCTTCATCGTTCACTACGACGACCCCGATGCCCCGCCCACTTGGGAATTCCAGGTCACTGATACCCGCCAGCCAGCCATCGGCCTCATCATCCACGCAGGGCAGATGAGAGTGGGTACAGCCCATCTGAACGATTCGGCGTGGGCCGCGGTGGATGAGGAACGGCGTTGGGACATTATGCGCAATCATACCGCCACCCACCTGCTCCATAGCGAATTACGTCATATCTTGGGCGAGCATGTCCAGCAGGCTGGTTCATTGGTCGCTCCCGACCGATTGCGCTTCGACTTCACTCACCCGGCAATGCTAACTCAGGAAGAGTTGCGGGCCATCGAAAGTTCGGTCAACGACGCCATCCTGGCCAATTACCCGGTGCGCCCTGAGCATTATGCGTACAAAGAAGCGGTTACATCTGGCGCGATGGCGCTCTTCGGAGAAAAATACGGCGACGTGGTTCGCGTCATCAAAATCGGCGACGAAGATGCTCCCTTCAGCCAGGAATTATGCGGCGGCACCCACGTGAACTACACCGGCGATATTGGTTTCTTCCATATTGTTTCGGAGGGAAGCGTCGCAGCCGGAGTGCGACGCATCGAAGCTGTTACAGGGCGCTATGCCTACCAACTGGCGCAGAACCGGATGGCAGTGCTCGACTCAGTGGCAGCCTTTTTGGGGTGTGCCCCCAATGAAGTGGATCAAAAAGTCTTGAATTTGATGGGACAGATCCAAGATCTCGAGAAGACAGTCGAGAAGTTGCGGCGGGAGCTGGCCCGGCAGGACTTTGAGCGATTGCTAAGCCAGGTTCAAGACGTCAACGGCGTCCGGGTCCTGTCAGCACAGGTGGAAGCCGCCAATGTTGCAATGCTGCGCGAGATGAGCGACTGGTTCCGCGACCGGTTGGGGTCAGGTGTCATCGTGCTAGGAGCGATACTGTCTGGCAAACCCAGCTTTATCGCCGCCGTCACTCCCGACTTGGTAGAGCGGGGCTTACATGCCGGCGTCTTGGTTAAAGCGGTTGCCCAGGAAGTCGGTGGCAGTGGAGGAGGCAGGCCGACTATGGCTCAGGCGGGCGGGCGTGACACCTCACACCTGATCGAGGCGCTAAGCCACGTACCCGGCCTGGTTGAGCAATCGCTGAAAAGCTGAAAGACCCCACACCTTCACCGACCCCAAAAGTACCTGTGACGTCTCTGTCCCTCGGGCCAGCCCACTACCCCAACTGTAACCAACCTGTAACCACATCTGCTCTCGAAATATGTTATTATGTAATAATCAGTAACAGCAAAAGTCACATACAAATTTTTTATGTCTACTTTTAGATGCCTAAATCCGTGTTCAGACGAACATTACTAATTACTTCTTATGTGAGTTTTTCTCGTGTTTTTACCGAGAATCAAAGGCGATTCTGGAAAGTTGTTCTGAGGCTCCTATCAATTAAATAACTTGCCATAATATTTTTGTATGTGACTTTTGCTGTTACTGTTTGTTATCATAACCAGTAAAGGAAAAGCGAAAGGGGAATCCATGCTCATTGGGTTCCCCTTTCGCTTTTTTTGGTTGTGAGGTGGAAAGATGGGACCTGGGACGGTCGATCCCTCCTCCACACTGCGCCAGGTTAAGCATTACGCTTCCCGGGTTATCACGTGGCTGAGATTCGACAACGTTAGCGACGACCTCATTCGAGCAGACCTGAATGATTGGACTGATCTGTATATCAACGTGCTGTCTGGCGCCGAGCGCGAGGCAGCCTATGAG
>JAHELX010000009.1:0-20105 GCA_024643945.1 Anaerolineales bacterium | reverse complement strand
CCTCGGGCCAGCCCACTACCCCAACTGTAACCAACCTGTAACCACATCTGCTCTCGAAATATGTTATGATGTAATAATGAGAGGAAGGAAATCCGTCGGTCTTTCCCTCAAAATTACTTGTCAGGAACTGAAAGCCGCGATAGTAGTGGGCAAAGCCTTAGATGCCTTGCCTAAGACCTTTGAAAAGGAGGATCACAAATGAAACGTACAATACTTCTACTCACCATGTTAGTACTAGTGAGCCTGCTGGTTGCTTGCGGAATCAAAACTCAGACTCCGCAGGTAGAGACAAAGGCGCCAGCGCCGACTGCCAAACCAACCGAACTACCTATGCCCACACCGCTTCCAACTGAATCCCCTACCGACACGCCACCACCTCCAACGGCGCTTCCTACCGACACGCCGCCACCTCCAACCGAATCGCCAACCGACACGCCAGCTCCGTCTCCAACAGACACCCCAACGACTCAACCGCAGCCTCAAGCTGCAGCGCTGGCGGGCCAGTTCTTCTTCCCCGTCTTTGATGCGGAAGCTGCTACTTATAACATCTTCTCCGCCAAGCCTGATGGCAGCGACCGCAAAATGGTGGTCGCAGAAGCTAGCCAGCCGACGGTCAACTCTGCAGGCCAACGCATTGCGTTTCGTTCGTGGCAGGCTGATAACCGGGGACTCATCGAGCGGGGAGTCGAGGGTGGCGACATATGGCGCTTCGACAGTTACTTCGAAGCTGCCAGGCCTACCTTTTCTCCCGATGACCAAACCTTTCTTTTCCAGTCACGAGAAGGTGGCGAAAAGCCAGCTATCTATCGCACAGTTGGCCTGGAGTATGAGGTGCTTCGCCGTGAAGCTAATCCCATCCAGGGAGAGGCGCCCGCCTGGACGCCTGACGGCAACAGCCTTGTTTACAAGGGATGTTTGGGCACTAACTGTGGCCTGATCCTGAGCGGCCTCGATGGGAGCTCTCCCCAGCAACTCACTCAGGATCTAAGCGACACCAATCCCGCCGTCTCCCCCGACGGAAAGACCATCGTATTTATGTCGCAGAGCAATGGAACTTGGGACGTGTACATGGTCGGTATTGACGGGACGGGACGAAAACAGTTGACCACTGATCCTGCCAACGATGGACTGCCCATCTGGTTATCAGATGGCAAGATGATCGCCTTCGTCTCTGATCGGAGTGGTGAGTGGGCTATGTGGGCTATGAATTCCACTGGTGGAAATCAGCGTCTTCTCTTTGCGTTAGGTGGCTCCATAGATGGGAAGGTCCAGATCGACGTGCAAGACTCATTTGGCTGGCTTGAGGAGAGCATCGATTGGGCGCCATAAGATAAGGCTCTCCCCTTCTCATCTCATCAATAAGCCCCTGCTTTTCGCAGGGGCTTCAGTGTCTTTTGAAATTCTTGGCCCCAGATCTTGCGCCGGGGCCATGTTTTTGCTTATTCGCCTCAGGCGGGTAAAATAAAGGGCAATGCGAACTCTGCTCGACGTGGTAGTCCATCTACGGTCCCGTTCGACCGAAGTAAGGCCCCGATACTTCAGCCTGGTTGACTTCGGTACCGACACTGTGAAAACGGTGGTGGTACGACGGGAGAGGGGCGGCGTGAGGGCATTGGGGTACGGTTTTGCCCCGGCGGAGGGGCGCGACCTGAGCGGCGGGCGCGCCAACGTGGCTGCGCTGGCGGCCATTGCGGATGAAGCGCTAGTAGCTGCCGAGGATCAAACTGAGGCGGCTGGCCAGGGCAAAGTTGTCCCCGACGAAGCCCTGTTTTGTATTCCGGCCCGGCTCACGCGTGGCGAGTGCTTTACTGTGCGGCAGACTCGCCCTGATATGACTGTGCCCATTGCCGCGCGGGAATTAAAAGGGGCGTGGGAGCGACTGGAACGGCTGGCGCGCGAGCGATTGCCACTGATGGGCAACGATAATGTCACCTGGAAGCCACTGGCCCTTACCCCAGGCGCTATCACGGTGGACGGTCACCATGTTACCGACCCGGTTGGGCTGAAAGGGCGAGAACTCTGGCTATCTGCCTTTGGGATGGCAGTATGGCCATCAGTCCTGAGAGCGACCGAGGCGGTTGCCGAACGGTTGGAACTGGCGCTAGTCGATGTAGTGGCGACTCCCCAATCGCTGGCGAGCATCGTGCCCCAGCGGGAGGCAATTGTTATCGAGGTGGGGAAACAGGGAACGAGTCTGAACCTTATTCAGCACGATGCGTTGCTTTCTACTTTTTGGTGGCCGCAAGGGGGAGAGTTCTTTACCCGAAGCCTCGGCGAGGCTTTCCGTTGTTCCCTGGAAGAAGCAGAGGCATTGAAGCGAGCCTACACTGACCATGCCCTGTCGACAGTGGACGAAGATCTGGTCGCCCGGTCACTGGTCACACCAACAACAGCCTGGCTGGAGACGTTAGCCGCTGGATTGCTTCAAATGGCAGGGAATGAAGTAGCCCGCCGCCCAGTTCTCACCGATTATGATGTGAAGAATTCCAGGCTGCCCGATCAAGATGACTCGCTGCCGGCTCACATTTACCTCACCGGCGGCGGAAGTCTGCTCCCTGACCTGCCACGGGCTTTGATCTCACTGGAGGCTATCCCGGCTCTCAACTTTCGCCGGTCGCTGGAGATTGAATCGTTGGGTTTGAGACTCGGTGTCCGGGCAGCGGGCCGACCAATCTTGCTCGACGTTCCTCCACATCCCGTCTGTGACTTGCTGGCTCCGGCAATAAGCCTAGCAACCTGTCTGGAGTGATACGTATTAAACTATGGAACAAATCATCTACCTGGAAGCTGATGACGACATCCCTGTTATACGGGATCGGCTGGAGTGGGCACAGGCAGACCGAGTCTTGTTGGTGGTACCCCCCAAGAATTTTGTATTGCGCAGCCTGGTCAATCTAAAACTGCTGGCCCGGCATGCGCGTAATCATTCACTCAAGGTGGCCTTGGTCACCAAAGATCCCAAGATCATCGAATTGAGCCGCGAGGCTAATCTGGTTACCTTCGGCTCGGTGGAGCGGGCGCAGCGTTTGCATTGGCTCTCTGATGATGGAGTGGAGGCCGAGCCGCCAGCACCCCATCGTCCAGTAGCAGAGGCGGAAGAGGATACGGTAACGGCGAGCATTGACCTACCAGAGCGTCCGATAAAAGACGTATCTCGTCCCAAACGCCTGCCTCACTTTCGGCCTCGACCTAGGCGGCGGGATGCCAGAGCACTGCGTGCCCTGGGTTTTCTCATTCTCGTCCTGTTGGTGGCTGGCATGATGGGGGCAGGGGTGCTGCTCATCTATCCTGAAGGGCGTATAGAACTTTCGCCAGCCACCGAACCTATCAATGCCGACCTGCTCGTTCGCGCCAACCCAGAAGCCGAGCGCATTGACTACACCGCTCTCGACATCCCAGCGCGACTGGTTCAAGTGGAGATACGCAACGTAGGCAGCATCCCTCCAGCAACCACCCAGGACATGCCAGCCGACAAGGCACAAGGAACTGTCACATTTGCCAATCGGACCAATGTAGAAATCACCGTCCCGGCCAGTACCACCCTCAGCACGTCCAGCGGCACGACAGTGCGCTTTCTCACAGTGCAAACTGCCACCGTCCCGGCGGCTTTTAACGCCATCACCCAAACCCAAGTGATTGCTGTTGACCCCGGGCCTATTGGCAACGTGGCTGCCGGCCAGATCAATCGCATCTCCGACCAGGTGCTGGCACGCGAGGTGAGCGTCATAAACGAGGAGCCGACAAGCGGTGGTACGATGACCCCGGCTGGCGTCGTCACCCGTGCCGATAAGGACCGCCTGCAGGCGATTGTCTTGCAGCAGATTCAACAGGAAGGGTATAGCCGCTTATTGGAGGACCTGGGCGAGCAGGAATTTATCCCCCCTGAGTCGCTCATCGTCATCCCGTTGGATTCTGTCTACGACCCAAGCCTGGACGGCGAGGTGACAGAGCAGTTAACACTGGAGATGCGAGCCGTAGTACGTGGTACAGCCATCGCTGGGCAAAACGCCAACCAACTGGCTCTGGCTGCATTGCAAACGCAGGTGCCTCCCAACTACCAACTGGACCCACATAGCCTGGGGTTCGTAGCCGGCGAAGTGGTTGGGGTAGAAAACCGGGCAGTCAGCTTTCAAATGCATGCCACTGGGGTCGCTGTGGCACAGATTGACGGCCGCCAGGTGGCCAGTGACGTGCGAGGTATGCCGATCGAGGAAGTGCGACAACTTCTGCGCCAGCGACTCCCTCTGTCAGGCGAACCAATGGTTGTCGTGGAACCCGATTGGCTGGGACGTTTGCCTTGGTTCCCCTTTCGTATTGCAGTAGATATCCGGGAATAACGTATCAGATTTTAATGTCCAGAGACAAATCTCAAACCCCTAGCTCCCGATCCCCAGGTCGAGTGATCGCGCTTGACGTGGGGGAGCGCCGGATTGGAGTGGCGGTCAGCGACCCAACTGGCACGCTGGCCACTCCCCATACCGTTATCCACCGCCGCTCAAAAGCCGAGGACTTTGAAACGGTGGCCCGTCTGGTGATCGAATTGGAAGCCGAGCGAGTAGTGGTAGGATTGCCGCTGTCGCTGAATGGAGAGGTAGGGCCTCAGGCACGCCGCGTGTCTCGTTATGCCCAGGCACTGGCCCAGAGGTTAGATGTCCCGGTGGAATTGCACGACGAACGCTATTCTACCGTTACCGCCGATGCGCTGTTGACCGAAAGTGGCCGCAAGCGCCGGGTGCCCATTGATGCCGCCGCTGCCGCCGTTATCTTACAGGATTATCTGGATAGCCAGCGGGGATGAGGTCGGAGATCGAAGGTTGAAGGCCAGAGATAGAAGCTGTGCTGATTGGCCACAGGAAGGTGGACTATGTACACTTTGCTGAGAGTATTGCGTTTCGTTTTTCGATTCCTCGTCTTCCTGACCGCGCTGGCGGCGATGGTCGTCATTGTAGGCGGAGGCATTTGGTATGTCCGAACCCAGGGACAGGGAGGCACGACCATTGCCCTTAACGACGTACCATCCGCTCGTGAGCCCCAGGGGGCAGAAGATTGGGTGCTGGGGCTGTATCTGCAATCGCGTGCCGACGAGATAAACACCCCTGCCAGCGACAATCCTTCGCCCATGACCTTCGTCGTCGAGGGGGGCGAGACGGCGGTGAGCATTGCGGGTCGCTTGCAAGACCTGGGTCTCATCACTGATGCGACCCTTTTCCGTCGTTTTCTCCAATATAATGGCCTCGATGCATCGCTGGAGGCAGGCGAGTATCAACTGCGGCGCAACATGACAATGCGCGAAATTGCAGAAGCGTTACAGCACAGCCGCTTACAAGAAGTGACGATCACCATCCCCGAAGGCTGGCGTGCGGAACAGGTGGCCGACCTCCTCACAGCTCAGAATATCATGGACGGCAGCGTCTTCCTGGCGGCAGTGCGGCAGGGGGTGACGATTGACCACCCACTGCTGGCCGACCGCCCGGCTGGCGCCGGCTTTGAGGGGTATCTCTTCCCCGACACTTATCGCCTGCCGGCCCAGGCCACTCCCCAAGATCTGCTGACCCGGATGCTGGACAATATGCAGGGGCGGCTTCCCATTGGGTGGGAGGGGATGGGCTCGGCCCAGGAACTCACCTTTTATGAAGTGTTGACAGTAGCTTCTATCGTTGAACGCGAGGCGGTGGTGCCAGAAGAACGTCCGACCATTGCCAGCGTATATCTTAATCGCCTCCAAGAAGGCATGTATTTGCAGGCCGATCCCACCGTTCAATATGCGATGGGCTACCAGCCCGAAACGGGCCAGTGGTGGAAGACACCCGTCACCCTCGAAGAGTACGAGAATGTGAACTCTCCCTACAACACTTACCTCTACCCCGGTCTCCCGCCCGGTCCAATTTGCAGCCCGGGCGCCGACTCGATTCTGGCGGTGTTACAGCCAGCGCAGACCCCCTACCTCTTCTTTGTGGCGCGTGGCGATGGATCACACGTCTTCGCTGAGACGTTGGAAGAACACGAGCGTAACATCCAACTCTATCAAGGGCAATGAGTCAGATGGACAGTTGACCGATCGAGAAAGGGACATATTGTGGGGGGAACTGTCGGGCTAGATCTGGAACTCTATCGGCGGGACGTAGTGATTGGCGAAGCGCTCGATGTGCGGCTGAGCGTAATCGACATTGATCCAGGCTTCACTCGGGGGGCGCTCCTGTTCGTACACGGCTTTGGCGGACAAGCCGCCCAGTGGAAATACCAGTTGATGGAATTCTCTGCCGAGTACCGCGTGATCGCCCCCGACCTGCGTGGACATCATGCTTCCAGCAAGCCACATACTCACTACACCCTGGACGAGCTCGTAGATGATTTGGCTCGCGTGGTAGTATCCCTGGAGGTGCCCAAACCCTTTATTATGGTAGGGCACTCTTTCGGCGGCGCCTTGGTGGCCTCCTACGCCACCCGCTATCCCGACGATTTAGAGCGACTGGTGTTGATCGCCACCGCCACGCAATTCCCTCTCCTCTGGCCAGCGCGCCTGGCGTTTCGGTTACCGGTAGCGGTGTTACGACCGGTCGGCCGGTTCTTGCGGAGGGCGTTGTTTGCGCCTCCAAACGTTCTCAAAGCATTTTATAACAACGCAATGGCTCCTTGGGATGGGCAGCAGGTCTTTCCCCACGTACAAAAGCCCACGCTGGTGATCGTGGGTCATCGCGACCGGGTTTTCCCACAAGCCACTTTTGCCGAAGTCCCCCGCCTCTTGCCCAACGCCGAGAGCATCGACGTGGGTGCCTCGGCACACCTGGTTCCACTGGAGCGACCTGAAGCAGTCAACCGAGCCATCAGTCGCTTTTTGGGCGACGAGGCGACCTCGTGGCGGGCCAAAGCCCGTAGCCGTATCGCCCATCAGAGACCATGGATCAAGCACTATGAAACGGGCGTTCCTGCGACCGTTGCCATCCCACGCCAGCCTCTATATCGCTTTTTAGAGAGCGCCGCCCGGCGTCACCCATTACGCACAGCGCTGATATTCTATGGGCGGCGCGTCAGCTACTGGGAACTAAACGAGGCAGCCACTCGCTTCGCTCTGGGTTTGCAGCGCCTGGGTGTGCAAAAGGGTGATCGGGCGATGTTGCTGCTGCCCAACATGCCCCAGGCAGTCATCGCCTATTACGGAGCGCTGAAAATCGGAGCAGTGGTGGTATTGACCAACCCACTCTTCGATGAAGCGACCCTCACCTATCAGTTGCGTGATTCCGGCGCTGAGACGTTGGTGACCATGAGTGCCTTCTACCCGATGGTGCGCCGAGCACGGAGGAACACCGGTCTCAGGCGTGTCATTGTAGCCAACATCAAGGAATACCTGCCACCGCTCAAGCGACTGACATTCACCCTCACCCGAGAACGGGCAGAAGGTCACCGGGCTGACCTACGTGATGAGCACGGCACTTACCGCTGGAGTGAAGTGGTCCATCCTGGCCTGGTTCGACCCACTCCCACCGAAGTATCGCCCGATGACCTTGCAGTCATCTTATATACCGGCGGCACAACTGATCGCCCTAAGGGGGTGATGCTCTCTAACTACAACCTGGTCGCCAATACCATCCAGGTGCGCCATTGGCTCCCCGACGTGCAAGAGGGCAAAGAGGTTGTACTGGGCGTGCTCCCCTTCTCGCACTCCTACGGGATGACCGCCTGCATGAATGTGAGCATCGGTCTGGCGGCAGCTACCGTGCTCTTACCCACCTTTGCCACGCACGAAGTGTTGGATACGATTAAACGTTATAAACCGACCCTCTTCCCGGGCGTGCCAACCATGTACACCGCCATCAGCGATTACCCTGGCGTGCGGCGCTTTGGCCTCTCCTCTATCCGCGCATGCATCAGCGGTGCGGCCCCCCTGCCTGTTGAAGTGAAGGAGGCCTTCGAGCGGTTAACGCGTGGACGGCTGGTGGAAGGTTACGGACTGACCGAGGCCAGCCCGGTGACCCATATCAACCCCCTGGGCGGCCGTCAGGTCACGGGCTCCATCGGCCTGCCGATTCCCAATACTGATGCTAAAGTGGTGGATCTGCACACCGGAGAAGATCTGCCACCGGGAGAAGTAGGTGAACTCCTGGTGCGCGGCCCCCAGGTGATGCAAGGCTACTGGCATCTGCCCGATGAGACAGCCCGTGCGTTGATACCCGATCCATCTGTGAAGTATGGGGACGGTGGCAATGTCAACTCCCACCTTCACGGTTCAGTGAGGCACCCCAGCCTGCGCTGCGACGCCGGGGCGGACAGGTGGCTACGCACCGGTGATGTGGCCATGACCGACGAAGATGGCTACTTCCGCATTATCGACCGTAAAAAGGACATGATCATTGCCGGCGATTACAACGTCTTCCCTCGTGACGTCGAGGAGGTACTGTACGAATCCCCCAAAGTCTTTGAGGCAGCCGTTGTCGGCATCCCTTATGGGTCCCAAGAGCAAGCAGTGGAGGCTCTCATCAAAGCCTACGTGGTTTTGAAGCAAGGCGAACGGGCTACGGAGGAAGAGATTCTGGCAATGTGCAAGGCCCGATTAGAGGAGTGGGCAGTGCCCGACAGAGTGGAGTTTCGCACTGAGCTACCCAAGAGCATTGTGGGCAAAGTATTGCGACGTATGCTGGCAGAAGAAGAAGTGGCCGAAATAAGAAAAGAGGTGTAGGGACGAACGATGATTACAGCGCAGGTGATCCTAAAAAAGGGTAGAGAAAAATCGGTGCACAACCGTCATCCATGGATCTTCTCGGGTGCTGTTGATCGCATCGAGGGCAACCCTACCGATGGCGACGTAGTGGATGTATGGGATAGCCGGGCGCGTTTTATCGCGCGGGGGATCGTCAATCAGCGTTCTCAAATCGTGGTTCGTATCCTCACCTGGGATCAGGATGTGCTCATCGGCGAGGGGTTCTGGCGAGGGCGTCTGGAACGAGCCATCAGCGCGCGCGAGTCGCTGGCTGCTTCGCCACTGATCGATGCCTATCGCCTGGTTCACGCTGAGGCCGATGGTCTGCCTGGCCTCATTGTGGACCGCTACGGACCGTGGCTGGTGGTTCAGTTCCTCTCGCTAGCTGTGGAACGGAACAAAGCCAGCATTATTGATCACCTGGCGGATCTGGCCGCGCCTCAAGGCATCTTCAATCGCAGCGACGACGCAGTGCGGGAAAAAGAAGGGTTGATCCCAGTTGCCGGCCCCATTTGGGGCGAGGTGCCCCCTGATTTGGTAGAGATTACTGAGCATGGCTTCCGCTTCCTGGTTGATATAAAGATGGGGCACAAAACCGGATTCTACCTGGATCAGCGTGAGAATCGCAAGATTGCCAGCCCATATTTTAGGGGCGCTGAGGTGTTGAACGCTTTTGCCTACACTGGGGCATTTGCTGTATATGCGGTTGCCGGCGGCGCAACGCGTATCATCAACGTAGATACCTCCGAAGATGTGTTGAAGTTGGCGGAGCGCAATATGCGTCGAAATGGGTTCGGCGGTCGCGAGGACGTTTATGCCGCAGCCGATACCTTTGAACTGCTCCGAACTTATCGGGATTATGGTTGGCACTTCGATGTAGTCGTCCTCGATCCTCCCAAGTTTGCGCCCAGCAAAACACAAGTCAAAGCGGCCATGCGCGGCTATAAAGACATCAATCTCCTGGGGATGAAACTGCTACGTTCGGGCGGCTATCTCATCACCTTTTCTTGCTCTGGTGCCATCAATTTTGAGCTTTTCCAAAAGATCCTGTTTGAGGCAGCGGTAGACGCCAAACGGGATGTACACATTGTCGAGCGCTTGGGGCAGGGAATGGATCACCCCGTTTTACTCACCTTCCCCGAGTCGCAGTATCTCAAAGGATTCATCTGCCGCGTCTGGTAAGCAGAGGGACTCCCTCCAAGCTAGTTCAAGCCCAGAGTTCTGGCGAAGTAGAATAATGAAAAACAACCACGAGATTAAATGTTTTGTGAGTGGCAACGGAGTGACCATTTACAGGCTGCCGGTCACATCGTTCCCTGGGCACGTTACCAACTGTTACTTGGTGCTAGGTGATCCACTAACGCTGATTGATGCCGGATCCGGCTGGGCCAATGCCAACAACGACTTGCTGGCCTGCTTTACCGAACTGCGCGACCGCTTTGGCGAAGCGGTCACCCTGGCCGACGTGCGCCGGCTGATCATCACCCACGGACACATAGATCACTTCGGCGGGCTGAACTTCGTGCTCCAACACTCGGGTGCCCAGGTCGGGATTCACGAGTTAGACACCCGGGTCTTGCGCAATTTTGAGGAGCGGCAGATCATCATATCCAAGGATCTGCAAATTTTCCTGGAGCGGGCTGGCCTGGCGCCGAGCAGTGTCAAAGGCATGGTGGAGATGAACAAGTGGTCCAAAGATATATTCAAATCCGCCAGCGTAGATTTCACCCTCAACGAAAATACCCCCCTCGATAGGCGGTTTCGCGTCTATCACACGCCTGGTCATTGCCCGGGCCAGGTTTGCCTGCAATTGGATGATGTCCTCTTCACCGCCGACCACGTTCTCTCCCATATTACCCCACTCCAATCTCCAGAATTCATCACCCGCTACACCGGTCTGGGACATTATCTGGAGTCGTTGCAGAAAATTCGGCGTATTCCTGGCATCCAACTGGGGTTAGGGGGGCACGAAGACGAAATACAAGACCTGGCTGCCCGAATTGACGAGATCCAAGCTTTTCACCACGAAAGGCTAAACCAGGTGCTCGACATGTGTCGAGAGCCAAAAACGATAAAGCAAATCTCACGCGAGCTATTCCACGAGCGAATCGGCTATCAGGTACTGCTGGCACTGCTGGAAACGGGCGCCCACGTGGAATACCTCTACCAACGGGGCAAACTCGGGGTGCTCAACATCGAGGAAGTTGAGCGAGAGCCAAACCCACCACTGCTGTATCAAAGTCTATAACCTGGTTGAAATTCCACACAAATTGTGTTATTCTTATCTATAGTGTCACAGGAATCTATGCCGCACCAGTTGAAGGAGCGGATGATGCCCGAATGGATGGTCGAGTCTAGTCAACTGTCCGACGTGGGTCAAAAGCGACGGCATAACGAAGACTACGTTGGGTTTTACGAACCGGGCCAAATCGCCGACCTGGAAACCCGCGGCCGGTTGTATGTGCTGGCTGACGGCGTGGGTGGAGCTGCTGCGGGTGAAATTGCCAGCCAATACACCGTCAAAAAAATCATTCACAGCTACTATCAAAGTTCTGATGACGATGCTGGCCCCCAACTACGACGAGCTATCGAGGGCGCCAACGCCGACATCTTTGCTCAAAACCTCCGCCGCACTGATCGTCGAGAGATGGCCACCACAGTGGTCGCTGCCGTCATTCAGGGTAACCAATTGACTGTGGCCAATGTCGGTGATAGCCGCGCCTACATCGTCCGGGGCGAAAACATTGAGCAGATTACTGAGGATCATAGCCTGGTAGCCGAGTTAATCAGCGATGGTTCCATCACTGCTGAACAGGCCGAAACCCACCCTTACCGCAATGTCATTTTGCGCAGTGTCGGCGCGCACGAAACGGTACAGGTAGATATTTTCTCCCGCCAGATTGCCCCAGACGACCTTCTAATCCTGTGTAGCGACGGCTTACTTCGTCACGTAAGTGACCAGGAGTTGGCTGACATCGCCCGTGCTTATTCCCCGTCGGAAGCTGCCCAACGATTGGTATCTCTGGCCAACGAACGCGGAGGCGACGATAACATTACCATCAGCATTACCCACATATCCAATAGCCCAGTGCATGGTAAGGTGACTGGCGCCGGTCAACTACCAGAAATGCCGCGCTGGGAAGACTTACAGCATCCCTAAACCATCATCCCAACTTCTTGGATAGAACTCCAAGGCGGTTCTTCTGGCATCGCTCCCTCTATGCACCATAGCTGCGCCCTCTCGCAGAAGCATTCCCCACCAGATTTTCATTGCAAAAATCTCGCGACAGGATTATACTGACGATGAATCTTTGCATCGATTCTATAATACCCGCACGTGGGTATACCAGTGTGTGGACACTATGAAGAACTCTTACGAAGTTACGGATTTTGAATCCTGGCTGGTGAGCCTGGAAAACGGCCGTTCTGAGGCAGAGCGAGAGTTACTTCGTCGCGCATTTGACCTGGCCAGTCAAGCTCATGCCAATCAAAAACGCGCCTCTGGCGAGCCCTACATTCAGCATTGCCTGGCAGTCGCTCAAATGCTGGCAGAACTGCATCTAGACACGGCTACACTGGCCGCTGCTCTGATGCATGACACGCTGGAAGATACCCCTGTCACCCACGAGGAGCTAGAAAGAGAATTTGGGAGCGAAATCGCCAAGCTGGTGGATGGAGTCACCAAACTGGGGCAGATCGACCAGTTGAGCGGTATGAGTGAGCGCAACATCAGGGAAGATGCCAAGGCCGAAAGCTTACGCAAGATGTTCCTGGCCATGGTGGATGACGTGCGCGTGGTGCTCATCAAGTTAGCTGACCGGCTTCATAACATGCGCACCCTTAGTTCGCTGCCAGAATATAAACGCAAGCGGATTGCGCGAGAAACGCTAGAGATATTCGCCCCCTTAGCTAATCGCCTGGGCATCTGGCAAATGAAATGGGAACTGGAAGATCTTTCACTACGTCACCTGGAACCCGAGACCTACAAAGAAATCGCCACTCTTATTGACGAACGCCGTCCCAACCGGGAACGCTACATCGCCGAACTTGTCAGTCGGCTGCGAGAGGAGCTCAGCAAAGCTGGCGTCAAGGCCGAGGTCTCCGGGCGCCCTAAACACATTTACAGCATTTACCGCAAAATGAAGCGCAAAGGGGTGGACTTCGACCAGATTTATGACGTAAGCGGGGTAAGAGTTCTTGTAGAGAGTGTGCGTGATTGCTACACGGCTTTGGGCGTGATTCATAGCATGTGGCGCCCGATTCCAGGTGAATTCGATGACTACATTGCTACCCCCAAAGACAATATGTATCGTTCCCTGCACACAGCGGTCGTGGGGCCAGAGGGGAAGCCGTTGGAAGGGCAAATCCGTACCTACGAGATGCATTACACGGCTGAACTGGGCATCGCCGCGCATTGGCGCTACAAAGAAGGCCAAAAGCAAGATCCTGTCTTCGACAACAAAATCGCCTGGCTACGGCAGTTGATGGAGTGGCGGCAGGAAGTGACCGATGCCCGCGAGTTCATCGACTCGCTTAAGACCGACGTCTTCCAAGACCGCGTCTATACATTTACACCCCGAGGCGACATCATTGATCTACCCACCGGCTCCACTCCTATCGACTTCGCCTACCACATCCACACTGAAGTCGGCCATCGCTGCCGGGGAGCCAAGGTAAATGGCAAGCTGGTCGGGCTGGATTATCAACTGCGAAATGGCGACCAGGTGGAGATTCTCACCGCCAAGCGGGGAGGACCCAGCCGGGACTGGCTGAACCCGCATCTGGGCTACGTCAAAACCTCACGGGCACGCAGCAAAATTCGGCAATGGTTTAAGCGCCAGAACCGGGATGAGAATATTGTCCAGGGCCGCGAGGTATTGGAGCGAGAACTTAAGCGACTGGGGCTGGACGAGACGCCATTCGACCAAATCGCCAAAAAATTTACCTTCGACAAAGTGGACGATTTAATGGCGGCAATTGGGGGCGGGGACATCAATGCGCACCAAATTGCCGGGCGTGCCTTGGAATTGGTGCAACCGGAAGAAGAAACCCTGGAAATTCCCCCGGTCCGCGTCACACCAACTGCCCCGACGACCGGCATCCGGGTTCGCGGCGTGGGCGACTTGCTCACCAACCTGGCCCACTGCTGCAACCCCTTGCCCGGCGACGACATTGTGGGCTATATCACCCGCGGCCGAGGAGTTACCATCCATCGCCAGGATTGCCCCAACATCTTGCGGATGAACGACCGGGAACGCTTGATTGAGGTAGATTGGGGGCCGGAGATCACCGAGACCTATCCGGTCGACGTGCGAGTTGAAGCCTACGATCGGCAAGGCCTACTGCGCGACATCGCCTCGGTTGTCGCCGATGAGGCGATCAACTTGAGTGCGGCCAACGTGATGACCCGCAAGAAAGATCATATGGCTACTATGGTGGTCACGTTGGAAATCGCCGATATAGACCAGCTTAGCCGCGTGCTGGCTCGCATCGAGCGCTTACCCAACGTGCTTGAAGCCCGCCGCCAGACGAGATAGGAGTAGACGGTAAACGGTCGAGTCGCTCCCCGCCTACCGTCTACTGTCCCTACTGTCCACTATTGGGGTGGGGTGGAGGGGACTCCTCCTGCCGGCAAATTCGTTGATTGCTCAAGCAATGGATCGGGGGGAGCCATTTCCGGCTTCCAAAGGATCTCTACTCCCGGCGCGCTCTTTGCCTCCTGCAGCCAATCGGAATAAGCCTTTTGTTGTTGGGCTTGAAGTTGGTATTCGCTCAATGGGTGCACACCGCGCTCGTTCACTTTGACGATTTGCCAACCCAGTGTCGAGGTGATTGGCTGGCTATACTCACCGGGACTCAGTGAAAAAGCAGCATCTTCAACCGCCGAGCCAAATTGTGGCGCCAAATCGCCCTTTGGGAACCAGCCAAGTTCGCCGCCATTCGCCGCCGTGAGCGTATCGGAGGAGACTTCAGAGGCGACGACAGCAAAATCTTCGCCTGCGTCCAATCGCTTCTCCGCCGCCTGGGCTTTTTCCTCCGTATCCGTCTGAATGTGACTGACGTTGACCTGCTCCGCATCGGTCGGTACCTGGTCGGCGAAATACTGGGAGACTTTGTTGACCAACAATCCCGCCTGCACAATCCGACGATATGCGGCTTCGGTAACGCCAGTTTGCTCCTTCAACAGGCTCAGATAGTTGGCATAATCTTGTTTAAACTCGTCATCGGTGATGATGTGACGAGTAGGGGTAGGAGCCGGGGTAGGAATTTCGGGAGTGACGGTTGGCGTACCCGTAGTAACCTGCGTGGCCGTCAAAGTGGGAGTTGATGTCGGCTCGGGCGTAGGCGTAAAAGTCTCGGCAGTTGCAGTAGCCGCTACTGCTGTGCTGGCAGCGGCAGTCGCCTGTGACTCGGTTATGTAGCCCGCCATACCCGCTATACGAGCCTGTATCGCTTCGTTAAGCTCATCTTCGCTCACGCTTAGCCCCAACTCAGCGGCTTTTTGACGCACCAGTTCCTCTTCCACCAATTCATCTACGGCCCGCCGATCGACTGTTAATCGCTGTTGCTGGGCCTGATTGCCAATTTGCTGATAGTATTGTATTACAAACTGGCTAGTCGGGTCGTTCGGATCGAGTTGAGCAAGCTGTGCTTGCAAGTTTTGTAGAAATCGGTCCAACACAAAACGGTCGTAAAGAACCCGGGTTTGGTACTCATCAGTTCTAATCCGCACGCCGTTTACAACGGCGACCGGGCGGGCAGGCTGGATAATAAGTTGGTCAGATAATCCTGCCAATGCAATACCGAGAATCAACACTGCCACTGCCCCGATGCCGATGAAAATCCTTTTCTGTTGTTGCTTATCGCGGCGCGAGCGGGCAATTTGCTTCTTGGTCAATTCCTTCTGTTGTTTTGTAACTTTTGCCATCATTTCTCCTGAACTATAGCAGACAGGCGGCCAGAATAGGCCGCCAACTCTGCTCAGCGGTTTTTCTACCTACAGCCGCGCACCTCGTATCTCAACCATACTCGCTTGAGCCAGCGCGCAGTTTGTCTTACCACTCTAGCCGAAATCTTCGGTTGGGGGGTTATCGCTCACTGTAGGCTGCCCGACCAGCAGCAAAGGGCAACAACGCCAGGTGGCGCGCTCGCTTTATCGCCAACGTCAGCCGTCGCTGATGCTTGGCACAGGTTCCCGTCTTACGCCGGGGGACGATCTTCCCGTGGTGATCAACAAATCGTCGGAGTGTGTCCACATCCTTGTACTCAATAGCCGTCACCTTATCTACACAAAAAGAGCACACTTTGCGCCGGGGCCGAAAGTGCCTGGCACCGCCCCCCCGCCGGGCAGGCCCTCTTGCATCTCCTCTCTCCTGTCGACGGCGTGAAGGGAATGTCGCCCTTTCCCCCTCTTCCTCTTCTTCCTCAATGTCTTCGACGTGTTCCTCTTCGTCTGCCATAAATGCCTCCAAAATTTCCTGCTACCTGCCTCATCCGAGTCAGGGCTAGGAATCGTGATTTTTCCGACAGGGCCAACCTGTCAGCTTACCGGCCTTAAAAAAGATTATCGTCAACAGAAACGTAATCACTGTCGCCCGAGTTGGCATCGTAGCCAGCACGATTGCCGAGAATAATCATCTCGTTGGCCACAACCTCGGTTCGAAAGTGTCGTTGTCCGTTATTGTCCTCCCAACTCCGGGTTTGGAGCCGTCCCTCAACATATACTTGCTGCCCTTTGGAGAGATGCTGATTACAAATCTCGGCCAGATTCCCCCACGCAACCACGTTGAACCACTCTGTCTCTTCACGCCGCTCGCCATCCGATGAGACCCAACTACGACTACAAGCCAGACTAAACGACGTGACCGGTTTACCACTCGGTGTGTATCGCATTTCTGGATCGCGACCAAGAGTTCCGATGATCATCACCTTGTTCAATCCCCGTGTCATCTCTTCTATCCCTCCATCACGTTTCTATCCAGGGGTACTGCGTGGGGTCCGGCATTGCCACCGGCCGACACCAGGGCACAGCCGGACGCATCCTCCTCAATTCGTACAGTTGCTAGTCTTCCAAGCGGAGCAGGAGATAACGAAGCACTACCTCATCCAGCTTGAGATTCCGCTCCAAGTCCCCGACAGCTTGGGGATCAATCTGCGCCTGAAGGAAAACGTACGTGCCTTCTTGCCGCTTACGAATAGGGTAAGTTAACGCACGTCGTCCCCAGACGTCAACAGACGTCACTTCGCCGCCGCTGGCCGTTATATACTGGCCTACTTTGTCGACAGCTTGGGTGACGTCTGTTTGCTCCACGTCGGGGTGGAGGATGAATCCAAGTTCATAGCTCCTCATGCCAAAAACCTCCTTTCTACGGGATTGCCCCCGGTCTACGCCGGGAGCAGAAAGAACGAGGGTCAACGGCGGCTGGCCCCCGTCTGGCAGGAACGTACTATATCATAAAGAGGCTGTTCGCGCAAACTCAGGCCGAAAAGTGAAAGTGAACTACGTCACCATCTTGCACTACATAGTCTCGCCCCTCCGAGCGCAGCCGTCCCGCCTCACGGGCAGCGGGCATCGAACCAGCGGCCAACAGATCGGTGTGTCGCACCACGTCGGCACGGATGAAACCGCGCTGCATGTCGGTGTGGACCTGGCCAGCCGCATGCCAGGCAGTCTCGCCTCGGTGCAGGGTCCAAGCGCGGACGACCTCACCACCCGTTACGGTGAAAAAGGTAATCAGGTCCAACAACCGGTAGCTGGCCTGTACCAGCCGATCCAAACCGGATTGGCTCAATCCCAATTCGGCTCGATAAGCGGCCGCCTCGTCCGGGGACCACTCAACCAGAGCCGCCTCGCAGTCGGCGCAAAGGACAACCGCCTGGCTCCCCTCTTGGGCCGAGGCTTGAACTACCTGCGCTGCTAACGGGCTGCCATCGGGCAGCGTGTCCTCGCCGACGTTGGCTACCAACAGGCGAGGTTTATTCGTCAACAGGAAGAATTCGGCTAAAAGAGCCCAGACGCGGCCATCAGCGTCGCTCCCAGTCCCAACGAAGGTGCGAGCCGGCTGGCCCCGGGCCAGATGCTCTCTTAGCGCATCCAGAGTCGCCAGTTCCCACTCAAAGTCCTTGGGGCGCCCTTTGGCTGCGCTCCGCGCCCGTTCGATGCGCCGCTCCACCGTGCCCATGTCGGCCAGCGACAGCTCCAGGTCGAGTATTGCCAGATCGTCAATTGGGTCCAATTCGGCCGACACATGGGCCACGTCGGGATTTTCAAAGCAGCGCAGCACCAACGCTATGGCATCCACCCCGCGGATGTGAGCCAGAAACTGGTTGCCTAATCCCTCTCCTCGATGCGCTCCTTTTACCAGGCCGGCGATGTCCACAAATTGAATCGTCGTAGGGATCACTTTATCGGGCTTGATCAGTTTGGCGATAGCATCCAGGCGCGGATCGGGCACGTCAGCCACTCCCACGTGGGGTTCAATGGTGGTAAAGGGATAGCTGGCCACAGCAGCATTGGCCTGCGTGAGGGCATTAAACAGGGTGCTTTTGCCTGCGTTAGGCAATCCGACAATGCCGATTTGAAGGGGCATAGATCACCTCCCGATACCAACTATGAGTAGTCAGTAATCAGTAGCGATTACTGACATCTGACATCTGACTACACAATCTTACTGGATTTACGCGGAAGTTGCAACCTGAATTGACAGAATTCGCCTGTTGACTTAAGCGGTCATTTGCCTTATATTGCAGGGCGTCTTCCGTGGACAAAGTGGACAGCATTCTGAGTACATACTGAGTTGGATCTGCACTAAGCCATCCAAGAACTGGCTAGAGAGGAGACGCCAGAGCAATGGATTTGCTGATTCGGGAAGTTCAACTGGATGATGCCGAAGCAATTGCCCGCATTCTCAACCTGATCATTGAAGCCGGAGCGTATACCGTATTTGATACGCCGCTCACAGTAGAGGCCGAGCGGGAGTATATAGCGAACTTCCCTCAATGTGGTGTTTTCTACGTGGCAGAAAGTCGTCCAAATCAGAAAATCGTGGGTTTTCAGAGTATGGAACCCTTCGCTACTTATACACATGCGTTTGACCACGTGGCAGTCCCCGGAACATACGTGGATCTCGCATATCGAGGACAAGGCGTTGGCACACGCCTGTCCGGGGTCACCTTTGAGGCCGCCAGGCGTAAGGGTTACGAAAAGATGTTCACTTACGTCCGGGCTGATAACCTGGAATCCCTGGCTTTTTATCTCAAGCTTGGCTTTCGCATCGTGGGAACAGCCCAAAAGCAGGCCAGGTTTGGCCAGAAATATGTGGACGAAGTTATCATCGAGAAATTCTTGTGAGAGCGTGGAGAGAGTGTACTGATGAGCAACTCTGAGTACAAGCATATCATTTGGGATTGGAATGGAACGCTGTTCGATGATGCCTGGTTGTGTGTCGAAATCATTAACCAGATTCTACGCAAGAGAAAACTGCCATCCATAACGCCAGAGCTTTATGAGAAAACGTTTGGCTTTCCTTTGATCGATTACTACCAGAAACTTGGGCTGGATTTCTCGATCGAACCATTTTCAAGCGTCAGCACAGAATTCATCCTGGAATATGAAAGACGCAGGACTCAGTGTGGTCTCAGACATGGTGCGCTACACACGTTAAGGAGTAACCTTCAAAAGGGCGTTACCCAATCAATACTTTCAGCGAGCAAGCAAGATTACTTGGAAGAGGCTGTTGACCAATTTGGCATAAGAAGCTTATTTGTTGCCATTCATGGTTTGGACAACCACCACGCGCTTGGCAAAGTGGAAATAGGCAAAAGGTGGGCATCAGAAATTAACCTGGACTTAAGAGACGTGATCTTGATTGGGGATACGGTTCACGATTATGAGGTGGCACAAGCAATCGGCATTGATTGTCGGCTCATATATAGTGGTCATCAGGATCGGGAGAGATTAGAGTCTTGCGGAGTGAAAGTTGTTGAGTCATTCTCCGAGCTATACCACTAACGTTGCTTCCATCAAGCAGCTCACCGCCATCAAAGGGTGCGTTCATTTTTGGGGGCGATACACCCTCCCGTGCCAGGCCCCTGGGCTGCCAAGCCTATGGCACTAAAAATCGCAGCTTGTTCAGTCAAAACCTGCCCCGTGGGGGGGCTTTCCCCTGTGCAGCCCCGTGGGGGGGCTTTCCCCTGTGCAGCCCCGTGGGGGGGCTTCGCTCGGGACCATTGGGCGCTCGGGACCATTGGGTGCTCCGGGAGGGTTCGCCCCAAAATCTGAACGCACCCGATCCACAAGACTGATTGTAGGTGGAAGGAAAGCATGATATACTAAGCTAGAAGTTTAGGCATATCGCGCGAGGAGACCATCGCCATGTCTGGTCCAATTGGTATTGAAATCAATCACGAC
>JAHELX010000252.1 GCA_024643945.1 Anaerolineales bacterium | reverse complement strand
CAGCAACTCCGGTCCGGCCGCCCGGTGAATCGCCCCATCCACGCCGCCACCGCCTAACAGGCTGGAATTGGCTGCGTTCACGATGGCCTCAGTCTCTTGCTGCGTGATGTCTCCTTCCACCAGTTCCAAAACCGATTGGTTGATTTGAACACTTGTCTGAAGGTCATCTATGGACATTTTGTAGCCCCCTTTCCCCGTGTTATAATCGAGCTATGTACCTCACGCGACTCTCTTTGATCAACTTTCGCAACTATGTCCGGCTGGCGCTAGATCTGCCGCCGGGCCCTATTCTATTGCGCAGCGACAACGCACAGGGCAAGACCAACCTGCTGGAAGCAATTTACTTCCTGGCTACCACTCGCTCCACCTTCGCCCGTGCCGAACGCCAACTCGTCAACTGGCAGGCCATGGAGCAAGACCCGCTACCATTCGCCCGCCTGGAGGGGCACGTGTGTCGCAACAGCGACAAGTTTAAGGTTGACATAACCCTTCTGCCCGGCGAGAAGGGGACCGTCCGCAAAGAGATGCGGCTGAACGGTGCTAAAAAGCGCGCCCTCGACGTGGTCGGCCAACTCAATGCAGTTCTCTTCTTGCCAGAAGATATTGAGTTGGTAACAGGCTCTCCCAGCGTCCGTCGCCGCTATCTGGATGTCACCCTATGCCAGATTGACCCTGCTTACTGCCGTGCCCTTGCCCAATACAACAAGGTACTGACACAGCGCAACGCCCTACTCAAGCAACTGGCCGAGCGAAGCGGGGATGCAGCCCCGCATGGGCGGGACGAGGACCAGCTCCTTTATTGGGACCAGCAACTAACCGAACAAGGGGCGATGCTGATCGTCCGCCGGCAGGAGACCATCGCCGAACTGGACCATCTCGGGCGCCAGCGGTATCGACTGCTGGGCGATCAGCAAGAGATGTTGCGTTTGCACTATGCCCCTAGCTTCGACCCTCAACACCGCCCGTTACTGGATTATCAACGCCCGCTGTCGCTGGAAGAATTGCTGCCATCAGCGCAGACGCAACCGTCAACGGCAGAGGTCGTTGAGGCGTTCAAATTACACCTGCGCCAGGCCCGACAAGAAGAGCTTGCCCGGGGTGTTACCGTCGTCGGACCGCATCGTGACGACCTGCACTTTACGGTTGACGGCGTGGATATGACGCTTTATGGCTCCCGGGGCCAGCAGCGCACCACCGCGTTGGCGTTGAAGCTGGCCGAAGTCGGCCTGATGATCCAGACGACTGGCGAATCCCCTGTTCTTCTCCTCGACGACGTGATGAGTGAGCTGGACGCCAAGCGTCGCGCCCGGGTGATGAGCATGGTCGACGGGGTGGAACAGGCTATCCTCACCACTACCGATTGGGAGGACTTCACCCACGAATTCCGGGCCCAGGCTTATCTGTTGCAAGTAAGGGCCGGCCAGATAGAAGAGATAGGAGCGAAGCATTCTTGACGCCAATACAGAACGCCTCGTCCTCACTCACGTGCGGGCATTATATAAGAGGCCGTTTGGCCGGCATCCCTGGTCGACGAGGGTATTTTTGGGGAGTGACCAGGATCTTCTCCAACACCACCAGGTGTCGCGCCCCCTCCAGGCCGGGGACCGCTACCGGCACAATCTGCTGCACCTGACCGCCCAGAATCGTGATAGCGCTTTGGGAAGTTGCCACCTCGGCCGCCGGGTCAGCTCCCTTCTGGGCAATGACCAGCCCCCCTACCCGCACCAGGGGCAACGTCAACTCGGCCAGCGTAGCCATTCCGGACAACGCCCGGGCCAGCGCCAGGTCATATTGCTCCCGGTGCGCTGGATCCTGCCCCGCCGCCTCCGCCCGGGCGTTTATCACCCTCACTCGCGTCAATCCTAATCTTGCGACTAGAAATCTAAGAAACTCAGCCTTTTTGCCCGCCGCTTCCAGCAGCGTCAGGCGCAGCGTGGGGAAAGCTATCTTCAGCGGTACCCCCGGAAAGCCTGCCCCGGTCCCCACGTCCACGGCTTGAAGGCTTATGGCTGCCCCCTGGGATGATATCTCTTGGATGCGCTGGATCATCGGCAAGCAAGACAACGAGTCCAGAAAGTGCTTGACTTGTACCGCTTCGTAGTCGGTGATACGGGTCAGGTTCACCTGCTCGTTCCAGGCAATCAGCGTCTCGTAATAAACCTGAAATGCATCCAGTTGACCCTCGCTAAGCGGGATGCCCATCGTCCGGGCACCGTCGGCTAACAGCTTCACCGCTCCGTCTCCTCGTACCCCATCCCAGCAATTGTGATAAGACAAACGTCGCGCCCATGGGGCTGAGTCTGACTTACCAGAACAACCTTGGCCAGACACTCACGCCGTCGCCCGCAGGTAGATACTGACCGTGTGTTCTATGCAGCAGATAGTATACCAGCTTGTCAGCCTCTTTTCAACTGGGCTAACACATCACGCATCTCTAATCTGCGTATCGCAAGCCCAGCAACTGGCCCGAGCGCTGGCGGTTGAGCGCCCTGGTTTCTGATTGCAAAGCTTTACAGAGGTTTTGTTCACCATTGAATTTTATCGTCGAGTGTGATATTCTATGTGCGACCCACCTCGTGAGACATTCCAGGTCCTTCGTGTCCTGGCGTCTTCGGGATGAGCATATCTGTGCTTCAGGGTGGTGCCCCATGAAAGCACGCTGTCTGTTGCCGGTTCTTATGCCTATGTAAGACATGCTCTCCTTGCCTCATCTAATAAGTGGTGTCGCATGAAGTGGATGGATGAAGGGAGAAAACGTGATGGTATTCCGAACCGAGGACGGCGTCGTGGTACCAGCCGTGACTGCCGACCAGGTGCGCGAGGTCGATCACATCGCGGTGGAGGAGTTCAGCTTGAGTATCTTACAGATGATGGAGAATGCTGGGCGGAATCTGGCTGAGAACGTGCTGGCTATGCTTGGTGGGATCAAGGGAGAGATCACGCTGCTGGCGGGCTCGGGCGGTAATGGTGGCGGGGGCCTCTGCCTTCAAGAATAGGTATTGGTTGCACCTGGCATCTGCGTCTCACTCAATCTGCTGATTTGTGGAGGAAAAATGTTACTTGCTGCCGATATTGGTGGAACCAAAACCAGCCTGGCCATCTTCTCGCTCGAGGCCGGGTTGCGAGCGCCGTTGGCGGAGGCAATCTTTCCCAGCGGCGCTTACCCGAGTCTGGAAGCCCTCGTGGCCGAGTTCTTATCCCAGGTCAATCTGAAGCCCGAGCGTGCCAGCTTTGGTGTGGCCGGTCCAGTAGTTGCCAGTCAGGCTACCATTACGAACTTGCCTTGGGTGATGGACGAAGCGCAACTCCAGACAGCCCTGGACCTTTCATCCGTCCACCTGTTGAACGACCTGGACGCCATCGCCCATGCGGTGCCCCGGTTGGAGCCGGACGACCTGTATACTTTGAACGAGGGTCGGGCGGCCCCTGGCGGGGCCATCGCTGTCATCGCGCCGGGCACCGGTCTGGGGGAAGCCTTCCTCACCTGGGATGGGACGCGCTATCGGGCTCACGCATCGGAGGGTGGTCACGCCGATTTTGCGCCGACCAACCCCCTGGAGATTGAGTTGTTGCGCTATCTTCAGCAGGGATTAGGGTTAGAGCACGTGAGCTACGAGCGAGTCTGCTCTGGACGGGGATTGCCCAACATCTATACCTATCTCAAAGACAGCGGCTACGCCGAGGAACCGGCCTGGCTGGCTGAGCAACTGGCTGTAGCCGACGACCCGACGCCGGTCATCGTCAATGCTGCCCTTGACGACGAAAGGTCGTGTGAACTCTGCGTCGCGACTCTCAATACCTTCGTCTCCATCATAGGGGCGGAGATGGGAAACCTGGCCCTTAAGGTATTGGCAACTGGTGGCGTCTATCTGGGGGGCGGCATCCCGCCTCGTATCCTACCCGCCCTAAAGCACGAACGGTTTATGCAGACCTTCCGGCGCAAGGGGCGCATGTCGCAATTGCTAATCCAGATTCCAGTCCAAGTGATTCTCAACCCTAAGGTTGCCCTCCTGGGCGCGGCCTGTCACGGGTTTGGACTGTAGCGCAGTTGTGCAGGATGGCCCCGGACGGATAAGAGAAAGGTGCCGCCGGACAACGATTTGGCGGTAGCTGGTGTGAATGGTTGTCCACGCCGGGCAGGAGATAATCTACTATAACTATGGAGGATTTTTGAAATGACAAAGCTTCAAGACTTGACTAATCTGGGCCAATCTGTATGGATTGACTACATTCGCCGCTCGTTCATCACTTCAGGTGAACTGCAAGCCCTGATTAACCAAGGCGTGCGTGGTGTGACGTCTAACCCCTCTATCTTCGAAAAAGCTATTGCCGGCAGCACTGACTATGACGAGGACTTACGGTGTTTGGTAATCGAAGGTAAGTCAGTAGAGGAAGTTTATGAGGCGTTGGTCCTGGATGATATCCGGGATGCCGCTGATCTGCTGCATCCAATTTACAACGAGACGGGTGGGGCCGATGGTTACGTCAGCCTGGAGGTGAGCCCGACGCTGGCTCACGATACACGGGGCACAATCGCCGAAGCGCGGCGTCTCTTTGCTGCCCTGGAGCGTCCGAACGTGATGATTAAGGTGCCGGCTACCCCTGCCGGCATACCGGCCATCGAAACGCTCATCGGGGAGGGGATCAACATCAACGTTACACTCATCTTCTCGTTGGCGAGTTACCAGGCCGTGGCCGAGGCTTACATCGCCGGCCTGGAAAAGCTAGCTGCAGCCGGAGGCGATGTATCCAAGGTTGCATCGGTGGCCTCCTTCTTCGTCAGCCGGGTGGACACCAGTGTAGACCGGGCTCTAGAAGGACACCCGCAAGGGATGCCCCTACAGGGCAAGATCGCCATCGCCAACAGCAAAGTGGCCTACACTAACTTCCACGACATCTTCAGCGGTCCCGGTTGGGAGAGGCTGGCTGCTCAAGGCACCCGCGTGCAGCGTCCCCTGTGGGCCAGCACCAGCACCAAGAACCCGATTTATCCCGATACGCTCTACGTGGACGAACTCATCGGGCCGGATACGGTTAATACGGTGCCGCCCGTTACGCTTCAGGCCTTCCTCGATCATGGGCGGGTGGCTCTCACCCTGGAGGCAGGCCTGGAAGAGGCGCGTGCTCAGTTGGCCCGCCTGGCCGAACTGGGTGTGGATCTGAATGCCATTACCCAAGAATTGCAGGACGATGGGGTGGCGGCCTTTGCCAAATCCTTTGAGTCGCTGATGACCGGTATCGCCGAGAAACGCGACCGGCTGCTGGCAGGGGAGCGGCGCCAATCGGCCAGTCTGGGCTCATATCAATAGAGCGTGGAGGCCGCTCTGTTGGAACCCCATTCCGCAATCTGCCCGCCAGCTAAGGGCAGACCTGCTCCCCACTGCCTCCGTAAGATGTGACCTCTTCATCTCATCCATTGTATTGAGTAGTCATCATACTCCCTATGCAACGCCAGGCACGGATTCCATTCTGCGCCTACAGGCCCATCTTCTGGGTAAAGACGTAGAAACGTAACTACTCAGCCTGCCCTCTCGGAGCAAAGCCCCCCACGGGGCAGGTTGCAATGAGCAGGCGTTCCGCGCCTGAATTGCTGAGTGTAGCAACGATTTCTGCTTTGGCGTTTGCCTAAACCTGCCCCGTGGGGGGGCTTTGCTCCGGGAGGGTGAGCAGTTACGTAGAAACAATCAAAGGAGGTAACGATGCATTTGAAATTCTGGCTGTTAACCGGCCTGTCGGCCCTGGCCCTGACCGCGTGCGGCCAGGCTTTGCAGACCTCGTCGACTGGTGACGCCGCATCCCCCACGGCTGCCGAGTTGCCTATGGCTACCCACCTACCCACTGCAACGAAAGTGCCTACCTCTGTAGCAGATGCTCCACCTACCTTGCTGCCTGAAGCCCCCCCACCTGGGGCTGGGCAATTCAAGACGGACTTCAGCCAGCATAGCGTCCCCTATGGCGAGATCCTCTCCGGGGGACCGCCCAAAGATGGCATTCTGGCCATTGACAATCCTCAATTCATCAGCGTGGGAGAAGCTGACGCATGGCTCAAACCGCAGGAGCCGGTGATTCTGCTCCAGCTCGGGGACGACGTCCGAGCTTATCCCATCCAGATTCTGATGTGGCACGAGATCATCAACGACACCGTGGGCGGCGTGCCGGTGATCGCGACTTTCTGCCCGCTGTGCAATACAGCCATCGCCTTTGATCGGACGCTGGATGGGCGAGTGTTGGATTTTGGCACCACCGGCCGGCTTCAAAATTAGAATTGCGGGGTACATGCCTCTCCGATTGACATCTCCTGTTCCCAAAGATATAATTCCGTGGCGCATGCCAGATTGGAGGAAAGCGCCTTATGGCGCGTTCTCTGCTCTTTTCCAGGCAAGAACAGGAGGATTTATCCTGTCTCAACAGGGAGTCAAAGTGAGTTTGGCTGCCTGACGCGTGAATATGCCCTTACCATATAACTTTTGCCGGAATCCTAATGTCAGACGATTTGATCGCCGTCCTCAAGCGCTTATCGGCCACACCCGGTGTCTCAGGCTCGGAGTCGGCTGTGCGTACCCTCGTGATGGATCTCCTCATCCCCTGGGCCGACGAGGTTTCAGTGGATATACCAGGCAACGTCACCGCCCTCAAGCGAGGCTGGCAGGCTGGTACTGCACGCCGGAAGGTGATGCTCTCTGCCCATATGGACGAAATCGGCCTGGTGGTCACCGGCCTCGAGGGGGAGTTTCTGCGTTTCACGCAGATTGGTGGGATTGACAATCATATACTGCTGGGCCAGGAGGTATTGGTCCATGGGAGATGCCCGCTGCCCGGCATCATCGCCAGCCGGCCTCCTCATGTGATCTCTCCTGACGAGAGGAATAAGGTCATCCCCCAGGATAAACTGTTCATAGACGTTGGCCTTCCCAGCGACGAACTGAAAGCGCAGGTGCGTGTGGGCGATATCATCTCTTTTAACTGCGAGCCAGTCGAGTTGATGGGAGACTGGATCGCCGGCAAGGCCTTGGACAACCGAGCCTCGGTGGCAGCAATTTACGGCTGCCTTCGAGCCCTGGCGGAGATGAGGCACGCCTGGGACGTGTATGCGATGGCTACGGTGCAAGAGGAGCACGGCAATTACCTCGGAGCCACCACCGGCACCTTCCGTATTCAGCCGGACGTGGCGTTGGTCATTGACGTCACCCATGGCTACATGCCTGGGTTGTCAGAGGCAGAAACGTTTAAGATGGGAGACGGGCCGGCCCTCAGCATCGGTCCCAATATTCACCCGACCATTTACCGACGGCTGGCCGACCTGGCCGACGCGCTAGAAATTCCCCGCCAAACGGAGCCCCTGCCGGGCCACTCGGGCACCGAAGCCTGGGGCGTTCAGATCAGCCGCGGAGGAATTCCTACTGGCATCATATCGCTGCCCGTCCGCAATATGCATACGCCGGTCGAAATCGTCTCGGCGAAGGATGTGGCGCGGGCCGCCCGCCTGATGGCGCACTTCGTGGCTGGGCTGGACGAGACGTTTGTGGAAGATCTGGTGCCACGAGTGAAGTGACACACCAATTTTCCTGAGATAGGGTGAGGAGGACGAGTTGTTACTGGAGAGATTGTCGAATGCCTTCGGTCCGTCAGGCGATGAGGGCGAAGTTCGAAAATTGATCCTGGAAGCCATCCGTCCCCACGTCGCTAGCGTGCAGGTTGACACGCTAGGCAATCTCATTGCCCGCAAACCGGGTAGCAAATTCCCGCTCAAGGTGATGTTCGACGCGCACATGGACGAAGTGGCGTTTATGGTCACCCATATTGAGGAGGGTGGCTTATTGCGCTTCGGAGCGGTGGGAGGCTTCGACCCACGTATCCTGCCGGGCAAAAGAGTCGTCGTCGGTCGTGACCGGGTGCCAGGGGTGATCGGCGTGAAGCCGATTCACCTGACAACTCCGGACGAACAGGCAAGAGTCGCCAATATTAGCGAGCTGGCCATCGACATTGGCGCACAGAATAGGGAGCAGGCACGGCGGTCGGTGAGCGTAGGCGACTACGCTACCTTCGATACCTGCTTTGGCCGGTTGGGGGGAGGCGCACCGGACGAGCGCAGCGGTCGCGTCAAGGGTAAGGCTTTCGACGATCGGGTTGGTTGCGCGGTCCTGGTTGAAACGCTCAAAGGGGATTATGCGGTGGAGGTGATCGCGGCCTTCACCGTGCAAGAGGAAGTGGGTATGCGTGGCGCTCGCGTCGCCGCCTACACGGTCGAG
>JAHELX010000251.1 GCA_024643945.1 Anaerolineales bacterium | reverse complement strand
CAAAGCCGCGCATCGCCAGATCACGGACCACGCCTGTGCCGGTTGCACCACCGCCAATCACGAGGACTTCTGTCTGAATGTGTCGCATCCAACCGTTTTCCCCACGAAATCCGCCACAAATGCAGGAAGTTGTTTATTTACGGATCCCTAGTTTTCCGCCGGTTCTTTTGAGGTGACAATAGCGCTAAGTTCGGCCACGAAATAGTTGAGCCCCTGCACGTAACTCTCCAGATAATCCCGAGCCAACAGATCCGCCAGCTCTGCCTCGCCCAAGGTCAGAAGTTGGGGGACGAAGGGACGGAAGTCGCGCAGGCTGATCCGCATCTGTTCCTGGTCGTCGGTGAGAATCCCCCAGATCAGCTCTTTAGTCTGCCCGTCATCTTTGGCGCTAATAAAACGAGTAAGAGAAGTGCCTGGGGCCACTCGGCCCACATTAGAGAAGACTTCGCTGCCTTTGATGATCTCATTGAGAATGCCGATGTGCTGCGGAATCTGATCCAGGAGGTGTTGCATAGAACCGGGTAGGTGGGCCAATAAGCGGATGGTAGCTGTGTTGAAGCTCTCCCCTCGCATCGTTACCGCCTTTAGCGCGTCCAGCAGTTCCCCGAAGGCTTTCAGGTAGGCCAGTAGTTCTCGCCGGGCCTGATCCAAAGCAAGCCAATGGTCCGGGTCAGAATGAGCACGGTAAACCTGGTAATACTTGCGAGCAATGACGAACCGTTCTCCAATTTCCATCAGCGGGTTGCGGAAGGTGGTAGGGAAAACTCGCTCGCGGGGAGAGACGTTGCCGGCGTCCATGGGGATGAGCAGAGTCGGGTTGGTCTCTCGCAGGCGAAGCAGCGTGTCCTTGATGGCCTGATAGGCAGCTCGAGCCTCCTCGGAAGTGGCTCGGCTGTGAAAAGCTTCCAGAGCCTGGTCAACTTTCGAAGAGGGCTGATACCAGGCAGCGTGGAAGTAGCGGTAAAGGAGCAGTAGATCATTAATGGTCAGAGGCACGCCACGCTGGCGGAGCCATTGACGCAGGCGGAAAAGAGGACGGGTCTCCACCTCTGCCGACTCTGCTGTGACCTCATTTCGCTGTCTGTGGGACCGATACAGAGTTTCTACCCGCGGCGTGCTTTTTAGTGTCAGAGGGACAGGGACTGGCGCCTGTGGAGCAACCGGTTGATCGCTAGCCAGGCGACGGTACCAGTGAATAGCGCTATCAGTCATAATCTCGGCTACGGCCAGTCCCCATACTCCGTCGAAGAAAATGTGCGATTGGTCAAAGACGATGCTTTGATCC
Source organism: Anaerolineales bacterium (assembly GCA_024643945.1). The sequence goes on along the minus strand of JAHELX010000251.1, from coordinate 7,003 downwards.
GTGAGGAAGATAGTAAGGGCATGATCGCCAATGCCTCGCCGGGCTCGTCGGATGTAGGCCAGAGGGAGTTCATAAGGATGCCGATCCCAGTTTAGAATGATAGGGGCGCGCCGCAGAGCTGCCAGTTCCGCCTGGGTGGCAGTGGATAGCTCACTGCGCAGTTGTTGCTGGAGTGGTCGGGGACTCTCAGCCAGCATAAGGTCTAGCATAGGCGGCGAACCAGAGGCGGGCTTGGATAAGATAGCTGCCACCCAGCCATAAACCACGCTACCGGTAGGAGGACGCAAGTTGCCTAGCAGCCGGCCACTCTCCTGATACCAGATCTGTCCTCGCCGATCTGCCAGGAGGGGTTGGTGCGTTGTCGCGTCGCACAACTCTCCATTGGGGAGCAAGCCGAGAGAAACAGGTGGCGCATCTTCGGGATAGGGGGGATAGCAAAGGGGGTTGCCCCGTCCATCCTGCTGACATGCCGGTAGCAGGTACGTATGATCCTGCCAAATGAAAGCAATGTTCACCTGCCAGGGAGGAATCGATTCTTTATGTTCCTGGTAACGCTCCGGTCGAAGAGAGGACAGAAGAGTCATCTGATCCAGGTAGGCAGGGAGCTCCGCGACCAGGCGAGTCTCATAGAGCTCTCGAAAGCGTGCCTGGCTCGCCGGGGGAAAGGCGTTGAGGTGCTCGTGGAGGAAATGACGAAAGGTGGCCTGACGGTGATAGATGTAATCCGAACCATCGGCAGGGCGATGGTAAGGGCACTGCCGGTTCCAATCCCGCACCAGGGTAGCAAAGGACGAACGGTCGACGTTCTCGACTTTGGTCATCTCCTCTATCAGGAGCCGCAGCATCACCCGTTCCGTCCACTGGGTGGCCAAAAGATCGTCATAGCGGTAGAGGAATTCGAGGGTAGCGCACACCCAGGCAGCAGCAGCAGCGATCGGATCGGGCTGGGGGGGAAGCGCCTGATGGAAGCCGACGGTCTCGCTGGCGTGGCGGGCAACATCCCCACGCAGGCCGAACTGAAGGTAGAATTGCCAGGTACCTTCCGGGAAGGCGCTGGCAACGTCTTTGCCGGCCAGTTGCAGCAGCTTCTGATAAGCGTAAAGGACGGTAGCCGGCCCGGCGATGAAGACACCGTAGAGGCCTTGCGGGATCAGGCTCATCCCCCGCAGAAGTGCAGAGACGTCTCGACTCACCTGGTCGGGGCTGACCCGTCGCTCTTTGATCTGTAGCAAACCGCTCAGGACGAAAGCTGGCAGGTTGCCCGCCGGAAGAACATCGGCGATCTCTTGGCGGATGCCCTGGATTTCCGGCAGAGTGAGACGCGTAAGCCTGCGGATCGTGGTGTCCTCGATCTCCATGAGCGAGGCCAGGGTGGCCCGGCGTCTTTCCTCCAGAGCCTGGCGCTGTTTCGCGGAGGGTTGGGTATCGGAAACCATCACTTTACCCACAGAGGGTCCCAATCGTTGAAAGGTCCACCTCCCACGAGGCGCGTCTCATCGTTCCAGAGATCATAGACATATATTTGGCGCAAATCATAGCGAGCGTCTGACCAGAAGGCCAGATACCGGCCGTCGGGAGACCATGTGGGGTGCCTGTCCAAAGGAGACTCGTTAAAGGTGATGCGCCGCATGTCAAAGCCCAAGGGCGTGGAAACATAAATGTCGCTGTTGCCACTCTGTTCGGACACAAAGGCGATGAGGTCGCCGGCCGGTGACCAGGCAGGGTCGTAATCATTCTGGGCGGCATAGGTAATGCGCCATTCGTCCCGGCTGCCGTCCAGAGTCACCAACCAGAGATCGGCGTTGCCTTCCGTGCGGACCACAATCTGCTGCTTGCGATCAGGAGAGAGAGCCTCTGGGGCTGCCAGTTCGTTATAGATGACCGGGTTCGGAACCAGGCGTGGGTCGCTGCCATCGGGATTCATCGAATAGATCTGGACGCTACCTGCTCGATCGGTCTTAAACAAGATGTGGTTGTATAGATCGGCAGCTTCAACCGGTGTGGGTGTCGGCGTCTCGGTTGGTGACGGCGTCGGCGTGGGCGTTTCGGTTGGTGACGGCGTCGGCGTGGCGGTAGGGGGCGCCACAGGCGTTGCTGTTGGGGAAGAGGTCGGGGTGGGAGTGAACGTGTTGGTAGGCAACGGGGTGACGGTCGCAGTATGAGTCGGCGCGACAGTCGCTGTGGCTGTAGGAGCAGGAGGCTCGGTAGGAACAGGCGTGGATGTCGGCGTAGGCGTTGAGGTAGGCGTGGCTCCAGCGATAGCCAAGAGCCCATCACCTCGGGTGAAGCTAAAGAAGCCGAACAGTCCGATCAAGATGAGTCCTAACGAGCCGGCAACCAGCAGCCCGCGTCGCCGCCAGATGGAGGAAGATGGTCTCTCCCCGTTGGCTGGTGACGATGCCCTGGGATGCGGTGGGCCACCAGGCGAGACAGCAGCAGGATAGAGTTCTTCCGAGAGCTGGGCACCAGCCCCGGCCCATGCCTGGCGCAACGCTTTGACCATGGCTCGGGTGGTGGGGAAGCGCTCGGCTGGCTCTTTGGCCAATGCCCGCAAGATAACCGCTTCGACGGCTTCGGGGAGTTGGGGCACATAATGGCGAGGAGGCGTGGGCTCCTCGTTGATATGCTTTAGGGCCAGGCTGAGAGGCGATTCGTCCTCAAAGGGGAGATGGCCCGTAACCATCTCGTAGAGGATCACCCCCAGGGCGTAGATATCCGATTGAGGGACGGCGGCGCGCGAGTCGATCGCCTGCTCCGGCGCGATGTACTCCGGCGTGCCGAAGGAGCGCCCCATCGTGGCCGGACTGACCCGGTCCCGGAGCATGGCCAGGCCAAAGTCGGTCAGGATGGCCCGCCCATCCTCAGTTATGAGGATATTACCCGGCTTGATGTCCCGATGGATGATACCATGCTGATGGGCGTAATCCAGAGCGTCGGCGACCTGGCTTAAGAGTTGCAGAATCTCATCCGGGGTGAAAGATTCTCCCCCAGCACAGCGCCGCTCTATCTCGTCTCCCAGGTCCTTGCCCTCGATATACTCCATCACCAGGTAGTGACTGTCGTTTTGGGTGCCGAAGTCGAAGATCTGGATGATATTGGGATGGCGGAGGGCGGCGACGGCTTGCGCTTCCCGCTGGAAGCGACGGGCAAAACTGGGGTCGGCCTGGAGGAACTGGCCCAACAGCTTGATCGCCACGTAGCGATGGAGCGCCGGGTGAAAGCCCTTATAAACCTCGGCCATGCCGCCCTGGCCGATCTTCTCTAGGATTTGGTAGGGACCAAGGGTTTGACCGAGTGGTTCCATAGCATCCTTATGGAGGCATTCAGAAGCATAAAAACCGTAAGGCAAGTATACTCGCCTTCTGAGGATGCGTCAACCTGCCAGCATTGTTTGGGTGCGTTCCGTATCTCACGGAGTAGGGGCGAGGTCACCTCTTTTTATTGAAATAGACCTGGCAGGTTTTCTGAAAACCTGCCAGGTCTATCAGACGCTACTCTTTCAGGAAGGTTCGCAACACCGTCTGCAGAATCCCCCCGTTGCGGTAGTAATCCACCTCCACCGGCGTGTCTACGCGGCAGGTCATGGTGATGGCCCGGGTGTTCCCCTGGGCATCGGTCACGTCTACCTGCACGTCCTGGAGGGGTTGCAGGTCGTCGTCCACGTGAATGGTGTAGGTTTCATACCCGGTCAGGCCCAGCGCCTCGACGCTTTGCCCCGCTTTGAATTGCAATGGCAAGACGCCCATGCCCACCAGGTTGCTGCGGTGGATGCGCTCGTAGCTCTCGGCTAACACCGCCTTCACCCCTAGCAGAAAGGTGCCCTTGGCCGCCCAATCGCGGCTGGAGCCGGTGCCATACTCCTTCCCGGCCAGCACCAACAGTGGCGTGCCCTCCGCCTCGTATTTCTGAGCCGCAGCGTAAATGCTCATCACCTGGTCGCTGGGCAGGTAGGTGGTCCAGCCACCCTCGGTGCCAGGGGCCAGTTGATTCTTCAGCCGGATGTTGGCAAAAGTGCCGCGCGTCATCACCCGGTCGTTGCCGCGGCGCGAGCCGTAACTGTTGAAATCTTTGGGCTCCACACCCAGGCTGATGAGATACTGGCCGGCCGGACTGTCTTTGGCGATGGAGCCCGCCGGCGAGATGTGGTCGGTGGTGATGCTGTCGCCCACTTTGACCAGCACGCGCGCCCCCTGGATGGAGCGGATAGGCTCTGCTTCCGGCGTCAGGTCTACGAAGAAGGGCGGCTCTTGAATGTAAGTTGAGTCCGGGCTCCATTCGTAAAGCGCGCTGTCACCCACAGGGATGGCATTCCAACGCTCATTGCCGTACTCAATCCCCTGGTATTCCTGTTTGAAGTCGGCCGGATCCAGCGCCCGCTCCATCGCGGCCGCGATTTCAGCCTGGCTGGGCCAGATGTCTTTCAGGTACACCGGCTCTCCATCCTTGCCAATCCCCAACGGTTCGCGGGTCAGGTCGACGTCGGCTCTGCCGGCCAGGGCATAAGCCACCACCAGGGGCGGCGAAGCCAGGTAATTGGCCTTGACGTAAGGATGGATACGCCCCTCGAAGTTGCGGTTGCCGCTCAACACCCCGGCTACGACCAGATCCCCGGCCGTGATGGCCTGCACCACCGCATCAGGCAGCGGACCACTGTTGCCGATGCAGGTCGTGCAGCCATAGCCAACCGTGTAAAATCCCAACTGCTCCAGATAAGGGGTCAACCCCGCCTTGTTCAGATAATCGGTCACCACCTTGGAGCCCGGCGCCAGGCTGGTCTTTACGTAGGGCTTCACCTGCAAGCCACGCTCGACCGCCTTTTTGGCCAGAATGCCTGCCCCCAGCATCACCGAAGGGTTGCTGGTGTTGGTGCAACTGGTGATGGCAGCGATGACCACCGCCCCGTGGCCGATTTCGTCGCTGCTGCCGTTGATGCTTACGCTCACCTTGCGGTCCAGCGCCTCATCCGACAGGGCATATCCTCGCCGCTCGGCAGGTGCCTGTAATACTGCCTGAAAGGCCTGTTTCATACGCCCCAGCGGCACCCGATCCTGGGGGCGTTTGGGGCCGGCCAGGCTCGGTTCCACATCGCCCAGGTCCAATTCCAGCCTGTCGCTGAATTCAGGATCGGGCGTACCGTCGCTGCGGAAGAGCCCCTGCTCTTTGGTGTAGCGTTCCACCAGCGTCACCAGTTCCTCGGGACGGCCCGTGCGCCGCAAGTAGCGCAGAGTTTCCTCGTCTATCGGGAAGAAACCTATCGTGGCGCCATATTCAGGCGCCATATTGGCGATGGTTGCCCGGTCGGGCAAAGTCATACTGCTGAGGCCAGTACCGTAATACTCTACGAACTTGCCTACCACGCCTTTCTCACGCAGCATCTGGGTGACGGTCAAAACCAGATCCGTAGCGGTGACCCCTTCGCGTAATTGACCTGTCAGCCGGAAGCCGACGACTTCGGGGGTGAGCATGTAAATGGGCTGGCCGAGCATTACCGCCTCGGCCTCGATGCCGCCCACTCCCCAGCCGACGACACCCAGGCCGTTGATCATCGTGGTGTGGCTGTCGGTGCCCACCAGGCTGTCGGGAAAGGCGACGATCCCGTCATCCTCGAGCCTGGTTTGAACCCCTTGGGCGATGTATTCCAGGTTGACCTGGTGTACGATGCCGCTGGCAGGCGGCACCACCCGGAAGTTGTCAAAGGCCTGCTGGCCCCAGCGCAAAAATTCATACCGCTCGCGATTGCGTTCAAACTCAATTTCGGCATTACGCAAGAGAGCAATGGAAGCACCAAACACGTCTACCTGCACCGAGTGGTCAATCACCAGATCCACGGGGACGACCGGATTGATCTTTTGCGGGTCACCTCCCAGGCGGGCCATAGCCGAGCGCAGCGCGGCCAGATCCACCACAGCCGGCACGCCGGTGAAATCTTGCATAATGACGCGGGCAGGTTTGAAAGGCAATTCCACCGCCTGGGGTGATGGCGCGCTCCAGGCGGCCAGGTTGGCCACGTCGTTCTGGGTGACGACATAGCCGCCACATTCCCGTAAAACCGCTTCCAGCAGCCCCTTGATAGAAAAGGGTAGTTTTGAAACAGCCCCCAGGCCGTCTTCTTCCAGCTTATGCAATCGATAGTAATATGCGATCCCGCTGCCGGTATCGAAAGTGGTGCGAGCACCAAAAAAATCCTTGGATTTCTCAGTCATTAGGCTTAATCCTTTTGTTCAATACTAATACCCTGTCAAGGCTGAATTGACAGATAATTTTGACGCCCATGGCGTTAGTTTTTACACGTCAAATCACCGTTGACAGGGTACTAAGTGCCTATCCGAAAAATAGCTTGAGGCGGACAATAATATGAGTCCGCTGCTAAACTTGGATATTCATTGTACCGGGTCAGAAAGGCTTTGTCAATAGCCAGCCAGGGCAGGGGCTGTCCAAAATTCTATGCAAATTAGGTGCAACCCTACACGGGAACTTCGCTCCGCACCTATACCGCATCTTTCAAGAATGTGTAACTCTTGGTACGAAGGTGACCGGCATCTAAAGCTTCAAATTCTACAAAAAAGACGCTCCTGTGAAGGAGCGCCCTCTTGCAATCCATGGATCTAAGGCTTAGGAAATCAGCCTGGCCTCCATGGTAATTTCCACGCCAGCCAGGGCCTGGGAAACCGGGCACCCTGCCTTGGCCCCCTCGGCCTGCTCTAAGAAAGTCTCCTGGTCGATCCCCGGCACCTCTGCCTCAGTGTTTAAGTGGATTCTGGTAATCTTGGACTCACCGTCGACCTTCTCCAGATAAACCTGGGCCGTGGTATGGATACGTTTCGGTGTGTAACCCGACCGCCCCAGGCCTGCGCTTAGGGCCATCGAGAAGCACCCGGCGTGCGCAGCGCCGATCAATTCTTCGGGATTGGTTCCCGGTCCTTCTTCAAAGCGGGATGTAAAGGAATACCTTCCTTCAAACAGGCCGCTACCCAGTTTAACAGAGCCTTTTCCTTCGCGTAAA